>JBBDJI010000001.1 GCA_040879965.1 Candidatus Babeliales bacterium
TTATTAGGTATTTTTTCCGCTATATCGTTTATTTTTGGTATTATTTTCGCTGCTGCTGAAAGTTTAACACGAGAAGCATTTCCGGAAAAAATCCAACTATGGAAAATTTGGTCAAAAAAAGGTGCAACGAGCATGCAAGTTCTGGGAAGAACTATTGGTGGCTATTTAATTTTAGGATTTGATTTTGCGTTCATTATTAGTATTTACTATTTCGCTTCTCGCTATTTTGGTTGGTGGACTCCTTCATCAACGCTCATTGATCCAAATATCATAGCCACTTATGCTCCTTGGCTTGGTGCGGTGGGCCAATCGCTTTCTGCTGGGTTTATGGAAGAATGTCTATTTAGAGCAGTTCCTCTTGCTGGTGCAGCACTTATTGGCAAACGATATGGTAATGCAAAAGCATGGATCTTTACTGCTTTTATTTTACAAGCAATTATTTTTGGCGCAGCCCATGCCAATTATCCATCTCAACCAGCGTATGCTCGTTTAGTTGAACTTATTATTCCTTCATTTGTATTTGGCGGTATTTATTTAGCCTTTGGACTTTTGCCCGCAATTATTTCTCATTTTACTTATGATGTTGTCTGGTTTTCATTGCCGATTTTTTTATCATCAGTAAATGATATGTGGCTCAGTCAATGCTTAGTCATTTTATTAACTCTCATTCCGATATGGATAGTACTATTCGCTCGTTTGCACAGCGGCTATTGGTCTGAAATAAGTAGAAATTTATATAATAAGGCATGGCAACCCAAAGAAAAACCAATTTTTGAGCCCATAATAAAACAACCGGTCGAATTTATTACCGAAAAACTCCGTTATAGAAATTGGTTATTTATAGCTGGTACAACTGGTTTAATTGTTTGGCTTTGCACTACACCATTTGCTCATAATGGCATAAATTTAAAAATAGATAAGCAAACGGCAAAAACAGAGGCAAACGAAACGCTTGCTCAAAAAAATATTATATTATCTGATCCATGGCAACAATCTGCATTTGTGCAAGCGCAAATAAATGAACAACATAAATTTCTCTGGCGCACTAATCAATATTTACACAAAAAACTTCTTGGCAATTATCTTATGCCAGCGCAATGGCAAATCCGTTACGCACAATTTGAAGGAAATATCGTTGAACGCGCTGAAGAATACAACGTTTTTGTAAATCCTGATGGATCAGTTGTACGCATATCGCATCAACTGCCAGAATCCAAAACAGGACAAAGTTTATCAGAATCTGAAGCACGTACTTTGGCTTATAAAACTATTAAAAATCAGTTTGGTCTTGAAGCAAAACAACTGATTGAAATTTCGGCAGTCTCATATAAAAGACCCGAACGACTTGATTGGGTATTTACATTTAAAGATCCAATTGCATACCCTAAAGAAACGGATTCTGATGAATATGGTGAAGCACGAATTAATATAGAAATTGCAGGTAATACTCTCGCTGATTATTATCGTTACATTTTTGTACCTGAAGAATGGAAGCGCGTTGAAAAGCAAAATCAAACAGTGTTTTCTATTTTAATGAGTATATGTTTACTTATTTTAGCAATTTTATTTATTTCTTGTGGATTACGCGCTATCAACCAATGGATTCATCATCAATTTGCCCAAAAAACATTCTTTATTATTTTCTTTTTATTACTCGGTAAATCGGTTATTCAATTTTGGAATTTGTTTCCAATTTTTATTGCCACATTTAAAACAAGTGAACCTTATAACAATCAATTGATTACGTTCGCTGGCTCATTATTTATACGAGTACTTTTTACTTCTCTTGGTCTTGCACTTATATTTGGTTTTATAAAAACAGCAACATTCTTTTTGCAACGAATTCGTGATATTTATGAGCGAATTCTTTTTGGAGGTATAGCCGGAATTATTATTAGTGGTTTTATTGCATTAGCAGAAAAATTATCCCCATCTTTATCACCACTATGGCCTAACTATCTTCATGCCTCTGCCCGTTTTCCTTCAATAAGTTTTGCGCTTACGCATTTTACTACTTACATAACAACCGCATTAACTTTCTATTTACTCTTTAAGACTCTTGATTACCTAAGCCAAAGTTGGTCAAAAAATCTTTGGCAAACAACGGTTTTATCATTAATACTTGGCATAGCTTATAAAGGATCAACAGGTATTGAACATATTAATACATGGCTTTTATTTGGTTCATTATTTGGCGTAGTATTGCTCGAACTTTATATTCATTTAATACGGTTCGATCGCACCATAATTCCTTATCTGGCAGCAGTAATTTCTATTTTGGAAATTATACAAGAAACTGTTTTTGGTGCATATCACGGAATATATTTAGGTACTTTATTTGCTATAATTATGATTGGTACTTTTTCTATTTGGTGGTCTGAGCAGTTATATCAAACAAAAGAATAAAAATTAAAAAAAAAGGAGAAGTAGTGAAAAAAAAGCTCAGTATTTTATTATTATTGTTCAGCGTTGAAATCAATGGTATTGATAAAAACGATTTGTTACAAAAGCCTAAGCAACAAATCGGCAATATTACTTGGGATCGAACTACCCATCAAACAGCAGAAGGCCAATTATATGAGTTCCAAGTAAATTTAATCCCCGGAGAAGATAGAATTAATTTGGCTCAAATGCCTTTGTTCAGTCTACTAACTGGTATTCCCGCGATAGGTATTTATGGCACACCATATAATTTTAGAGAGAGACATGCACTTATTCGGGTTGATCCGCTTTTTTTAATTGCAGCATTGCCAGCAACTCTTTCTCAAGCATTAAAAAAAGCTTTTAATATGCAAGATCTTGAAAATATATTAAAAAATAAAACTGTCTTTGCACAAATTATAATTAATGGCTTACTCAATAATCAAGATGCACGCAACAAAAGTTATAATATGGTATTTCATCCATTTGGTTACGCTTTTACTAAACAACAATTTTTCAATGATAACATTCCCATGGGAATTTTTGATTCTAATAGTTTACGAACAGCTGATATTGCTTCAAATACCTTTTCTGCTCTTAACGTTAATGCTCATACGCCACAAGATATTTCTCCTAATAACGCTAAAATTCATGTAGAAAATCGAGAATTATCTACCTTTTGGTCTGCTGCATATTCACTTAATAAACAATATCTTGCTCTTACTTATCATATTTTAGTCAATACGCCACAACAGCAACAGGCACTCGCTCAAAAAACACAAGCCGCTAATAATTTAGGTGACTTATTAACCTCATTTGCTCTGTGGAAAGATAGCTTATCGCCCATTGATGCACTAATAATCCAAGACGCTATTGACACAATCGATGCAATTTTAGATGGTAGTGAATATCTCGAACAAGGTGAATTAGTGAAAACACTCAAAAAATTAACTCGAGAGCTAAAAGGTTTACATAATAAACTCAATGTCTTTACTGCATAATCATTGATTTTTAATACAATAATTATTACTATGATAATTATAAATAAAAAAATAAGGAGAATTAATGAATATTAAAAAAATATCAATAGTGAGTTTATTATTTTTATATAATTTTTTTAGTTATACCATGGAAACAAAAGAAAGACCTGTAAAAATACAAAACCCTCTAAATATAAACAATAGAGAAAATTCTTTGCACCATAGACGAGTTACCGAAATCCGCAAAAGAGACAGTAGCGATAATCTGAAAGAAAATTTTATTTTTGAACTACATCCTCAACATCCTAATTTTACAAAAAAGTAACTATTTCTCTTAAGTTTTTTGAACAAATCATGATATCTACCTCTAACAAATTATGCTATTATTGATAAGCATTAACTGAGGAGTATCATATGATTTTATCTGGCAATGAAATTTACCGTCAACTAAATAAAAATATTATTATTGAACCATTTCATTACGCTCAATTGAACCCCAATAGCTATAATCTTCGATTGCATAATAAATTGCTAGTTTACACTGATTCAATCTTAGATATGAAACGTAAGCACGAAACAAAAGGAATTATTATTCCTCAAGAAGGGATAGTATTAGAACCAAATAAATTATATCTTGGCCGAACTATAGAATATACAAAAACTGAAAATTTTGTGCCTATGCTAGAAGGAAGATCTTCAATTGGTCGCCTTGGCCTTTTTATTCATGTGACTGCTGGATTTGGTGATGTAGGTTTTGCCGGTTTTTGGACGTTAGAAATCTTTTGTATTCAGCCTATTCGTATTTATCCATCTACTGAGATATGCCAAATTTATTATCATACGATTCATGGTGATTTTACTCGCTATCAAAGTAATAAATACCAGGATAATAAAGATATTCAGCCAAGTTTTTTATATAAAGATTTTGATGAAATTTAGAACTGAATATGTTACTTAATTTACCTACGTGCTTTTGCTGACTTGTTTTCAACTTGTTTTATACTTTCTTTTAATGATTGCAATAATTCTTTCGGTACTTTTTTTAATACTGCTTTTTGCGCTCGCTTTTTAATAACTTTTTTCCCTTCAGTAACTCGTTGAATTTGCTTTTGAAGTTCTTCATTAAAAGTATCTTTAAAATCAGTTATATCAAATTCTTTTTTTGTTAATGATTTTATAAATTTTTCAGCAAGATTACGTTCTTGTTTCGTTACTTCTGCGGTAACTTTTACCGATAATTCTTCTACCCGCGAAATTGGTCTAATTTCATACGCATAATTCAACGTAGATAATAAAAAACCTGTTTGATAAGGTTGGATGCTGCATACATATTCTTTTTCACGCAGTACAAATTTACCAATTGCAGTCACTTGCATTTCTTTCATAATTTCTGTGAACAGAAAATATGCTTTTTCTGTCACTTTTTGCGGGGCTAAATAATAATGAGAATCAAAATAAATTGGGTCTATTTTTGTTATATCAATAAATTCAATAACTTCAATAACATCAATAGTTTCCGGTTTCATTTTTTCAATTTGCTCTTTTGTTAAAATAAAATAAGAACCATCCGCCAATTCTTTTCCCTTAATAACATCTCCCCATTCAATTATTTTTTTACAATGAGGACAAAACCGTTGATAAGAAAGAGGGGTATGGCATTTTGCATGTAATAATTTAAATCCTAAAGATTGTGATTCTATTGCTGAATATAATTTTATTGGAATGTTAACTAATCCAAATGCTAACCTTCCCTTCCATAATGCTTTCATCTTTTTTCCTTTTTTTTAATTTTTTACAAGAATTAGTATGAAAAGAAATACATTAAAATATCTAGGATTTTTTAACAAAAATAGGACCAATTTCTTGGTCCTAAATTATCACTAATAAAATTTTTGCTTTTTTTAGCAAACACATTTTTCTTTTGATTTGCCACATGAGTCACATTTTTTGCATTTTTCGCAAGTTTTGCCTTCTTTACGGCACATTTCGCAACTTCTTTTTTCGTTATTATTATTCATATTATTATTGTTATTATTATTATCATTCATAAAAACTCCTTTTAAATATATATTAAAAAACAAGAAAAAATTTATCTATTTTTTAATCGGCTCAGGACGACAAGTACAATCCATGTTTGGCTTACCGCATCTAACACATTCTAAAACACTTTTAATTTCTTTAATACATTCAGCACATTTTTCACCTTCTTGCAAGCACATTTGGCAACGATCTCTTGGTTCGTTATTCATTATTGTCCCTTTAATAATAATTTATTTAATTTTAATTATTATATTTTTTTATATCGGTACATAGTTGCGTATTTTTTTCTTTGTTGTTTTTTTTGTTTTTCGAGCTCTTCTTCCTTTTTCTTTATCTGTTCTCCCTTTTTTTTGATAATTTCTACAACCCCTCTATATTTTGATGGCTTTAAAGGAAACGGGTATAAAGGAAGTACTATATTAGGTGGAAGCGGAATAATCTTGTTTTCATCAAAAAACTCATTTGCTAGAAACTTAACATAGAAAATTTTATCTAACATCCCAAAATATATTTTATGTTCATCAGGAGTATCATAATAAGAAATAATAACATTATGAAGCTCTACGGGATCACCGCCAATTTCAAACGGATTGCGGCAAATTAATTTTCTTATAAAATGTCTTACCTGTATTTTAAATTCCCATTCAGCGGGTATAAACCCATCAATAATTTGATAAAAATCAAATTCGGTTGCATCTATTTGAGAAAAATAAAAATAAGAACGTTTCGTTATATTAGGTACAATAATGGGAAATAATTTGTCATCACCAGGTTCATCATCAATAATCTTAAGAGACGTTAAAATTTCACCACGAGTAAATTCTTGTAATGAACTTAAAAAATTTTCGGGTTGAATTATAATAAAAGCTTTATTCTTTATTATAATTTCACGATCTTCTGCCTGTGCAGCCTCTACTAAAACACGAGTTAATCTAAATATTTTTTTATCAAATTCAATTACTGAAAACCATTCAGTACCTGGAAATCGAATAACGGGGATCTGAACATACGGAAGCGCTAAATTTTCATGTGGATGAACAGATAAAACTAAATTTGATAATGATGGTAATTCTTTTTTATTAGAAAAAGGATCCATAAATGCATGACTCAATAAAAAAAAATCATCAAAATTCTGATCGGTTTTTGAAATTATAAATCTTTGGGTACTCTCATCATATTCTAAATTAATTAGCTTTGAAGTTATAACTGAATATAGTAAAGAACTCGCAATTACTGCATAATTCAAAGCAATAGGATGTTCAACCCTTAAAGGCAATGATTTATCAGCTTTAAGTGGGTAGGTATAAGGTTGCTCATAAGGTAACTTAAGATGCGGTCCACCTATTTTACACGTATCATAATAAAATAATTTTGTTTTTATGCTATTATTCCAAAACTTTAAAAGCTGTTTGAACCCATTTATGGATAATCCAGCGATAATTTCGTCTGATCCATGTCCATTTAAATATAAATACCATTCGTTCAAACATTGTATAATTTGCTGGGGATTATTACCCAAATCATTTTTTGTCACAAAAATTTTAGATAATAAAAAGAAAAATTCTTTTTCAAAATCAATTTTAACATTTATATTAAACTTCTTGTAATCAAAAGGATCTTGCACAGTTTCTTGATTAGAGTATTTAAGACCTAAGAAGATATCTTCGAATGGGATATTTACTGTACATTCTAATTCTTTTAGCTCTTTTTCAAACCTTTCTCGTTCAGTGCTATTCAATAATTCTTTTGCTTTTTCAATATCCTTAAGTTTTTGAGAATGATGATCTTTTAATTCATTGATATAATTTTTCGGAATTAATAAAAGAAAGTAATCACTTATTTTTTTTATTATCCATTCATTGGAATTAAACTGTAACGCCCAACAAACTGCAAACTCATTAATTTCTTCAGGAACTTTTTTCTTTTGTATAAATTGATTACATAAAGAGTGAAATTTTTTCAGAAAATTTTCACTCGGGAATTCAGATTTATAATTTTCTATTAATTTCGGTAAAGGCTTGTTAATAAAATCAGTAAATATGACACGACGTTTGACAAAATTATTCCATGTTGCTGTTGAAACTAAGATTGGATTTTTAGCTGACTTTAACGCCGTTATTAGTGTCTGTGTAATCGGACCAAATTGATTATACTTTTGTTGGAAGTCTAATCTTTCTACATGCCAATCTAAGGGTATTATCAAATTACGAGGACCAGGCAAAATATGGACAGCATTTATTATCTGTGACATGTAAAAACAAATAAATAAAAAAACAATTTTTTTTAACTTCAACTACTTCTCCATTAAAATTGAGTTTTTATTATTTTAGATCATTATTTAAAAAATATTCAATAATCTTTTTATTTAAATAAAAAGATCTCCCTAAAAATATTTAGAGAGATCTTTTCAAAGTTTATAAAAAATTTTTATTTTAATCTTTCTGAATTTTGTAAAGTATATTAATAAAATGACCAATTTTTTCTTGATTTAATAAGCGACAATCTAACCAAAAATCTAAAGAATTCCCATATTTTTGCTCATCATAATTTGGTTTATTTGGAATCATATAACCAAAATGGCGTAATATAATTTTTTGTTGCTCTTTTTTTGGCCAATTTTTATAATCATTAATAAATTCTTTAATTTCAGGATTTAATTCGTCAAAACTGGTTTTATAATCCAGATCATAAAAATCAAATAAACTTTTATCTTTTTTTGATTTTTTAGAAAATTCAATACCACCATTTATTAAACATGGCAGAAAAAACAAAATAATAATGAGTCGATTTTTCATTATTAAACTCCCTCAAAGTTAAAGTCTTGAAATTAAAAAGAATTAGTTCACAATATCAAATGACACAAAAAAAATAAACTTAATTTTTTTATATATTACAAAAATAAATCTTTTATTAAATGCTTATTATCAATACTTAATAAATTTTGTCTTTAAGATTATTTAGAAAATTAAAAAAAATTTAATGGAAAATGAAGCGCTTAATGGCTTAAAGATATTTATTGTGAGAAATTTTTCGAATCCAAAATTTACTTGCTTAAAGTTTCAAAAAGATTCTACTCGCTATTCATGCTCAATTCTAAAAAAAATGGATTTTCTGGAGTAGAATAAATTAAATCATTTATTGAAAAAAAATTAATAAAAAAAAACCTCGAATATTTCATCGAGGTTTTTTTAATTTAGATCTGGCGGTACCTGCTTTCCCGGGCCGTCTCCAGCCAAGTATCATCGGCGCTACAGACTTAACTTCCGTGTTCGAGATGGGAACGGGTGTTTCCCTGTAACTATGCCCACCAGAAAATTTTTATTCCAAAGATCTAAATTTTTCTTGTGCAAAATGTATGACCTTAAACGTCAACATCAATTTTTCAATGTTAGCGCAAATTTGCTTATTAAGTTCGTAATTAAAACTTTCGGTCTATTAGTACTGGTTAGCTCAATACATTACTGTACTTACACACCCAGCCTATCAACCTTGTAGTCTTCAAGGGACCTTATTGCTAGCCGAAGCTAGCAGGGGTATCTTATCTTGAGGCGAGTTTCCCACTTAGATGCTTTCAGCGGTTATCTCTTATAAGCTTAGCTACCCAGCGCTGCTCTTGTTGAACAACTGGAACACCAGAGGCTTACCCATCCCGGTCCTCTCGTACTAGGGACAGCTCCTCTCAAATACCCTACGCCCACGACGGATAAGGACCGACCTGTCTTACGACGGTCTGAACCCAGCTCACGTACCACTTTAATTGGCGAACAGCCAAACCCTTGGGACCTTCTCCAGCCCCAGGATGTGATGAGCCGACATCGAGGTGCCA
>JBBDJI010000002.1 GCA_040879965.1 Candidatus Babeliales bacterium
ACTCCTTTTTCCTCATAAAGATTAGCTATATATAATAAATGTGTTTTTTGCAGTGACCAGTTTAGATTTTTCTTAAGCTCGGTCTTAGAACTTGGTGGGTGAAAAAGCATACAGAAAGCTTCTGTATAAGTGAATTATTAAGTATCAGTGCTTCTTTTTTTTATCGTAGAAAAAATAAACTGAAGATTATTTTTAAAAGAGCTTTTATCTATCAGGTATAGTATTCCTACAAAAAGGAGAAGAAAGAACAATATTTTGGCGAAAATACTGATAATGGGCAGGTATATATCAAATATAGTCTGCAAATACATTGCTAATATTCCAAGAATTAAAAATATAATCAGGGGTCTGTAAAATTGTTGAAAATATTCTTTTAGTGAGATTTTTGCCAAGGGTAAAAGTTGTATATACCACAAAGGAATTAACAATAGAACCCCCAGCAGTAAAATAGCGAATGCCACTCCGTTTATACTATGCAATGCCCCTATGAAAATAAAAGCAGGAGTAATTAAAACACGTAATATCGTCCAGAAAAAACCAATATCTGTTCTTCCTGTTGCAATCTGCAGGCTGCCAACAGGATTAGAAAGAGATGTTATACAATAATAGAGGGATAAAAAAGACAACACCAGATAAGCTTCCACATAGCTATTACCATAGAGGAAATATAGTATTTCTTTTGATCCGGCTAAAACTACTAAGAAGAGAGGTAAATTTATATAGGCTAAAAAATGGATTACTTGTAGATATGATTTCTTTAGCCTTTCTTTATCTTTTTGTATAGAAGAAAGAAGAGGGCTTAAGACATTAACTATTATAGGATTAATCAAAGAATAAAGTTTTAGAACAACCTGCTTAGACAGGGTATATACCCCTAACAATTCGGCACCAAGTATCTTGCCTATAATAAAGATATCAGCTTCTTGTGAAATAAAATCCAAAATTCTGCTTCCTGTTTTATATCCTCCAACTCGTAAAAAGGGTTTAATTTCGTTGATTTTGAAACGCAGGCTAATAGGGTTGTTACGTATATTGGTAACTAGGAATAAAACATTTGAAACAGCAGAGTATAAAAGTGTTGAATAAACCAGGCTATATACACCGGCTCCCTCATATGCTAAAAATATTGCTACAATCAACCCTAAAAAGTAGGCGATTAGCTCAATAAAGGTAATAGGTCTAAATCTAAAGTCCTTTTGCATTATAGTCCGATGCTGCCGGCCAATCGCCATTAGTAGTAAATTAATTCCTAAAATGGGAATGATGTTTACCAAATCTTTTTCTTCATAAAAAGCTGATATAAAAGGAGTGATTATTAGAAGAAAGGCAAACATGAAGAGGGAGATAAAAATATTTAACCAATAGATGCTGCTATATTCTTTTTCAGTTGCATCTTGTTTATAGAGAATGGCAGAGGAAAGGCCTAAATCTACAAAAATGTTAGTGAATCCAATTACAACAAGTGCAATCGCTACGAGACCAAATGCTTCTTTAGGTAAAAAACGAGTTAAAATTGCAATTTGTAGCAGTTGAAATATTGATTTTCCGATTTTTTCTATCGAAGTCCATTTTACACCTGATATTGCTGTACTTTTTAGATTCATTGGACTATTCGTATAATTGAGCCCAATTGGAGATATTTTTTTCCCATAAACTCAACTCAAGTACTGCAGCAGGATTGGCAGATGTATCTTTATGATAGTTGTTGTAGTTTTTTAAAACCTGAATCAATGTTCCAGATAATTGGTCTATTCTTTCAACTTCTAAAAAATTAATCCCATAGTCTTTCATTGTTTGATAAGGAAGCCAGCTTCCAGTAATAACTACATTCCGGGTATAAAGGTGTTCCTGCATTGAGCCAGAAAACTGATCAGTTTTTTGCAACTGGATCATAATTTGAGAGGCTTTACGTATCAAAGAGACTGTATAATCACTTAAATACTCATCATATATTCTATAGTTAAAAGGAAGTTTGTTAAGTGTTTTTAGTAATTTTCTTTTATAAGCTTTATTACCTCCGTAAGTAAGAGGAAGTATAAGTTCAATGTCTTTATGATATTCTTTTAAACTATTTAGTTCCTGCAATATTTTCAGATGCTGTTGCAGCGGATTTAAGTTATAACCAATAGTTACAGCAATTTTATTATGATCCCATCCTAATTTTTTCTTGGCTTCTTCTTTTGTAATATTTATTTCTTTTAAAATCTCAAGCGGGGCAAGTCCAAAACGGCATAAAAGCAGGTTGTCCTTTTTCCATTGAAATTTTTCAATGAATTTCTCTCGCTTTTTTTTATTTGCAAATGTGATTTTATCAGATAGAGAACAAGCAGTCTTGAAAAGTTTTTTATCTTTATAATAGTGATGACTAAAATCACTACCCCAAATTGTAGTAATTACCTTTGTATTGGTATATTTTTTTACTAAAAAAATAAAATATGAAAAATGCATGCTAAGAAAATGAATATGGACAAATTCATATTTTGAAACTTCTTTAATTATATTTGAATAAAGATAAGATGCATATAAGGCTCTAATGCCCGGTATTCTTTGAATAATGCTATAGAGAAGATTATAAAAATTAATATAGTAGACATTATTATAGTACACTCTCGCACTATTCTTAATCAACCTGTCTGTCAATATATCTATTTCTAAATCCCTTCTGGTTTTTTTAAGCCATTTTACATAATTAGTAATCAAGGAATGGTTAGCATTACCAACTATTAAGATTCTTTTTTTAGACATTTAGTTCTACTTAGTATCCGATATTTCTCAAATACTCATCCCATTTCCCTACATCTTTCCAGGATTTTTCTGACACTGGAAAAACTCCAACAGTGCCAGCCCTTTTTTTAATTTTTTCAATTAAGTCTGTAATATGAAAAAATTTGTTATGTGGAATTTCATCGAGCAGATGAGGCTCAAGAACATACATTCCGCTGTTAATTTTAAAAGTAAGGTTTGGTTTTTCATTTAAGGATAGCAATTGTCCGTTGTCACCTGTGTCTATTGTTCCATAAGGGATTGCATAATTTTTTAAAGCAGCAACAATAGTTAATTCATTATTATTTTTTTTATGATAGTTCAAGATTTCGGAGTAATCTTGTTCTATTAAAATATCACAGTTGCTAACAAAGAACGTTTCTTTTAAATGATTTTTCAGAAGTGAAAGGCTGCCTGCGGTACCCAGTGGCTTTTCCTCTTCAAAACATGTAATTGAGTAGGGAAGGTTTTGTTCTCTTAAATAAAATTCAATTAAAGAAGCTTTATAATTCACCGAAATGTAAAAAGTGTCACTTCCGTAAATATGGAATCGGTCAAAAATATGTTCCAGCATCGTTTTATTATCGATAGGAAGAAGAGGTTTGGGGATGATATGTGTAATAGGTCTTAGTCTTGTACCAAATCCTCCGGCCATTATAACTACTGGTAAATTGAATCTTTCTTTTGGTTTTATTAGTTCATCTCCAAATATATCTTCCCAAAAAAACACCTGTACAATTTCATTTTGTTCATTTATTACAGGGCAGAGTTCCATTCGAAACTCGAGCATCATATTCTTAATTGTTGAAAAAGAATCTTCGGGGTGGGCCACTTTAATATTTGAACGTAATACCTTTTTAACCTGACTGTCCAATGGTTTGTTTTTTATTATGGCGCGTTGGATATCTCCAACACTCAATAATCCTTCAAATTTATCATTTTCATCAAAAACGATAAGCAGTTTTTTATCAAGCTTATCCATTTTTTTAAGAGCATCAAATAATGAAGAAGATTTATTAATAGTTCTGTTTTTATACATTTACTTATGAAAATTTTGAGTGCGTTAAAGAAAAAAAATACAACTCATTTTATTTAAATAAATCTTGCTGGATTACCCACGACTTTGTTCCCGCTGGGGACGTCAGTAAGTACAACGGTACCGGCACCGATTATAACGTCTTCACCAATATTAACTCCCTCCTTAATAAAAGAGTTTGAGCCGATAAAAGAACGCATACCAACAGAGACATTCCCGGCTAAAACAGCACTTGGTGCAATATGAACACCTTTTTTGATGTTGCACTCATGTTCAACAATTGCACCTGTGTTTATAATAACAGTATCTGAAATTTTTACCATTGGATTAATTATTGCTCCTGCTCCTATAAAAACACCTTTCCCTACATTTACCTTATCTGCAATAATTGCTGAAGGATGAATTATTTTAACTAATTCTTCATTTTTTCTTAGAATAAAATCTGCAATTTGATTTCTTATTCGATTATCCCCAACCCCTAAAATAAAACCATAGTTTTTATTCCATCCCTCAAAATCATCATTTTTCTCAAAACCCATATACTTAAGATTAAATGGATTTTGCATTGCTTCCTTATGATCAGTATACCCAATTATTGAAAGTTTATTTTGCAATGCTGCTTCAGCAACAACATAACTATGGCCTGAATATCCTAAAAGTATGTTTTTAATCATGTATGATTACGCTACTTGGGATATTTACAATTCGATTTTCTAAGATCTCAGCATTTTTTTGTTCATCTCGATAGCAAGTTTTAAACATTGGCAGTTTGTACATTAATTTCCATATAGGACGGGTCATAATGCCTCTTTTGTTGGTTTCTTGCAAAAAAAGATTTCTTTCGGTAAAGCTATCCAACTCCACACACATTAACCAATAATTAGCTTCAGTATTTGGGTTTTGTAAACGAAATTTTATTCCATTTTCTTTAAAAAATGTGTGATAGTTAAGTGCTAATTTCCTTTTTGTTTCAATAAAAAAATCTAATTGTTCCAATTGTGCGCAGATTAAAGCCGCATTTAAATTGGGCATACGGTAGTTATATCCTATTTCATCATGAATATATTCATAAGGATGCTTTTTTTTGGCAGTAGTTGTCAAATGTTTAGCCAGGTCGCCTTTTTTATTGTCGTTCGTAACGATAGCCCCTCCACCGCCTGCCGTAACAATTTTATTACCATTAAAAGAGTAAATCCCTATTGTTCCAAAGCTACCTGTAGGTTTCCCATAATAGGTAGAACCTAATGCTTCAGCAGCATCTTCTACTATTGGAATGTTCCATTTTGCACATACTTCCATCAACTCATTTAAATGTACTGGAAATCCAAATGTGTGCATAGGAACACAAGCGGAAATTTTCTTACCCGTTTTTTTATTAAAACAGCTTCCTTTTCGTCGTTCGCCATACTCGTTCAAAAATGAATCTACTGCTTTAGGAGATAAACCCATTGTATCTAAATCAACATCTAAAAAAACCGGAACTGCTTCATTATATGTGATAGCATTAGCCGTTGCAACAAAAGTTAACGCCTGAGTTAGTACTTCATCACCTTGCTGTACCCCTGCAAGCCGCAAAGCTACCTGCAAGGCTGCAGTACCATTTACAACTGCCACGGCTCTTTTTGTTTGAGAAATATGAGTGATTATGTCTTCAAATTTATCTACATAGGCACCTATGGATGAAACAAAGGTAGAGTCAATAGCATCTGAAACATATTTTTTTTCATTTCCAACAAACCTGGGCTCGTGTAATGGTATATAGTCTTTAGTTTTATATTGATCTTGTATAAAAGTGACTATTTGATTGAAGTCCATATATTAACCATCGTAATTAATCTGGAAATTTCCATATTTATTAGTGTTTGTCATCGAATCAGCATACACGCCAATTCCCAAAGCCTTTACTAATTCATGAATACCGTCTTCAATAGTAAATTTCGGTCCGAATCCTAAAGTTTTTTCTACTTTTTTAAATGACACTTTATAATTCCTGGGGTCGCTTCCTTTTGAATTATACACAACCTTTCCATCAGGTATGTATCTTAAGATTTCATCAACAATCATTTTTTTTGTGAAGTTGTTAATATCTCCACCGGCATTAAAAACTTCAAAATTTACACGGTCTTTATCAGCTTCAAGCACCATTTCAATAAGTCTTGCAAAATCTCTTAAGTGACAGTAGGGTCTCCAAGTTTGTTCATCGTAAACCACAAGTTTTTTTCCGAAGTATAAGTCCCTAGTGAATTCATTTACGGTTAAATCAAACCGCATACGGGGAGAAAGTCCAAATGCTGTTGCAAAGCGCAAGACTGTGCCTGTAAAATCGGCCTTACCATTTAGGCTCAATAGTTGATTTTCTGCTTCCACCTTTGCCGTTGCATATAATGAAAGCGGGTTAAGCTTAAATTCTTCATCGGCTAATTCATTTTCGCCAATTAACCCATAATTAGAGCATGTGGATATAAAAATTACTCTGTTTAACCCTTTTCCATTAAGAAAATTAATACAGTTCTTAATACCTGTAGAATTTATTTTTTTTGAGGCTTCAGGATATTTTTTTGTAATCGGGTCTCCTACCAATCCAGCCAATAAAACAACATCGGTTATCCCTTGAATAGATTTATGTAAATCATTTTCATTTGTTATATCCCCTTTTATAAAATTATAATTAGGATCCCCTAAGTAAGGTTGAATTGAAAATTCATTTTCATATGTAAAATTATCAAAAGCAGTAATTTTGTAACCTTTTTTCAGTAGATGTGATGTGAGTACTGTTCCTACATATCCAGCACCCCCTAATAGCAAAATATTTTTATTGGGCATAATCTTAAATTTTAAATAATTAGATTGTTAATGTTTCAAAGTTACCATTAATACTATAGATAAACTCTTGTAAAATTAATTAACTATTGATTGTTGTTGAATCGCTCAAATTAGTTCAAATTTTGAAGCAATATTTTATTGTAACATTGAAGTACTTTTTAAAAAGTTTAAAAAAGCAAAGAAATTATGTTGTGTAAAAAAGGTTAAAGCTTAACGATTTTAAATATTTAAATTACTTCCAAAAGAAGCTTTTCAAGGATTAAAATAACAGAGCATGCAAGAAGTCTAAAGTATAAAATTTTATTTAATGGTTTGTACACTTCTATTCAAAAATAGCCTAATAGCAATTTAATTTATTGATACAAACTTTTTAGAGCATTAAATTTTTATTATCTATCTTTGAGTTTTGTAGCAAAGGATATTCTAATGATAGTACAAACTAACAACTAATTAAATATGAGTGCTACTTGAATACTAATTTATTAAACAAAACAACAGAAGATTGACAAAAAAAAGTAACACAACAGACTTTTTTGATATATTAATTATTCTTGCAAAAAATAAATCCTTAATCCTTAAAGTTGTAATTGGGATCACATTAATTGCTTTGATTACTAGCTTGGTGTGGCCAAAATCCTTTCGTTCTTCTTCAGAAATTGTTCAAACAAGAGAGAGCATTGGAAGTTTAGGCGGGCTTTTACAAAATATAGGGTCGATTGGTGGCGGACAAAATAAGGTAGGGGGAGAAACTATGTTGGTGATCCTTAATAGCCAAAATCTTAAAGATAAGCTGATTGAAAGATTTGAGCTTGCTGAGGTTTATGGAACAGACATCAAAGAAGCTCTCTATGAAAAGTTAATGGGATTTATAGAAATTGAGGAAGTAAGGGAAGGTGGGTTTGGTTTTAATCCAATTGTATCTGTGAAAATAGGGGTAATTGATAAAGAACCTGAACGAGCACAGGCAATGAATCAATTTATCCTAACTGAATTACAGGAGAAATTGGAAATTATCAATATTGAATCGGCACAAGAAAACCTTAAAATAATTGAACAAAGATTTCTGGAAAACGAAAAAAGTTTAGCTGAAGCCGAACAAAAGTTGAATGAATTTCAAAATGAATATGGGATTTTAGAAGTGTCGAACCAGTTGGAAGCCCTGATCGGGAGTTTGGCAGAGCTGAAATCTGCGATTGTTCAAAAAGAAATTGAA
>JBBDJI010000003.1 GCA_040879965.1 Candidatus Babeliales bacterium
CGGCTCTGAAAGAAAGGATATTTTTTTTTAATAATTTTGTTAATTTTTAGATCGATTTTACGTTATGTTAGAAATCAACTAAAGAAAATGGACGCTCAAGAAATATGGGGAAAGCAACTCAAAGTAGTTTGAAAGCTCGGTTGCTTGCAGCCGAGTAGGTCTTTACCTTGTCTGGTTGTTTATGTAACACTTAGGAATCAAGATGTCCTTAATCATTCCTGCATTTCTATTCCCATGTGAACTTAAAAACATGCGATATAGTATTAGGCGCGAACATAATACTATATTATTTTTAAACAAATTGTAGACCTTATGAGCATGTTCTTGATCTTTGATTGCTTCCCATTTAATTTTTTCTCCAACCTTTCTTAAAAAACAGGGGCTTCCAGTTGTTATAGCAAAACCAGTATTCGTTGCAAAATTAAGAATCTGTCCAAAATTATTAAATTTAAGAATTTCTAAATCATCCAGTTTACTGAGATTGAAGTCTTCTTTTCTGGAGTTGGCCATCCCATGTAATATATGATCTACTTCATAATTTTCAAAAATAAATTTTGCAATTTCTACTCTCTGAGGATGTGGAATATCATCCGCATCGCTAAAAATTAAAATTTCTCCGGATGCATTATCCATAGCAATCGTACGATTATCCCCATCCAGAATAACGCCTTTCTTACGTATAACCTTTAACTTAAAAGACCACATGCCGGCTTCTAAGTCATTTATTTCTTTTGGATTTAGTTTTTCCACTTCAGAAATAGAAATTATTACTTCATCAGGTCGTACTGTTTGATTTTCATAACTTTCTAACATTCCTGAAAGCCACAAAAAGTGTCTTGCAACACACGGTACAACAACAGAAGTTGTCATAGTGCGTTTTTCCCGTCTAGGTACAAGATTATCAATTTTAAAGCTATAAATATAGCTAAAAAATAACATTGATATAAGCAACAATTTTATCTTCATTGGATACTCCTTGTTTTTATAACACAAATTTTTCAATTCTCTTTGCTATCGTCATACCATTACAGAACGGGTAATGAATTATATTCCACATATCTTGATCTTTTTTAACTATGTAATTGCCATATCGGGACTCATCAAAATTGAGATTAAAATATTCTTTAAGGGCTATTTTAACTCCATCAGGGTCACCAGGAAGAGGGTTCGAATCATGAAAACCTAAAGTGCCATGTTTTGAAAGTATAGACGTAAACATTTCAATTTCTTTTTTGGTATGTAAATAGTCGTGTGTTGTATCAATAAAGACAAAATCGATTTCTTTTTTTTGAATATTGATTTTTTGTTGCAAATAGAGAGGGAATTCTAAATCATTAATTTGAAGAAATAAACAACTATTTAACTTCGAATAAATATGTGAGTAGTTAACAATATCTAATCCTATCAGATATGAATTTAGGAGTTTCTTTGCTTCATATAATGGAATAGTTGATCCATCACCCCAGCGCACACCAGCTTCTATTATTAATTCGGGATTTTGAAATACACAATGACAAAATAATCCAGGCACATGCATTGATATATCTGAAGGTTTAGAATTACTATATTCCAATAATTTTCTGTATGCACTAAGGGCCTTAATTGGTAAAAAACATGGTAATATTATTGGATCTAAGAATTCATAATTCTCATCTGGCAAATAATAATAATTTTTAATTCTATTTTTGTAACGGTTTATATTATCCCAACTACAATCCCATACGGCGATAGCATTAGAAAATAAAGTTAGAGCATTTGCTGACAAACCTTTGTGTAAATTACTGGTTTGATGAAATATATAATATTTTGGCAGGGTAGCGACATGCATTGAACTTGCATCACCTGAAATGATATACAAATTGTCATCACTGTAGTTTTTGTTTTGAATATTTTCATATTGTATATTAAATTTGTTTAAAATTTTATTTATTGCAATCGTATTTTTTGAATATATGAGAATAGTATTTTGTTGTACATAATATGCGTTTGCTGAATAAAATAATAAGTAAACTGCTAAATTCAGAAAGCCTGCCTTTATTTTCATAAAAAAATTCCTTTATATAGCTGTTAATAAATTTAAATCAGAAAATCTGACATTCTCAAGTTTTTCTTTTTATTAAGCATTTTTTCACTTAAAATATTATTTTTCTCTAAAAAAAAATAAAAGTCTTCGAAAGATATAATAGAATCACGCGAACTGTATTTATTGAAATTGGTTATATTTAAGAGCTGACCATATTTTGTATATGCCGTTTCTTCCAAATGTTGTTTTATTGTAGATAGTATTACATACATACCATTAAATTTATAAGTCCTAGGTACTTCCAAATTATTTATCATAACCTCATGAATTTTTTCGCCAGGTCTTATGCCTATAATTTGAATTTCGGTTTCCTGTCCAAGTTTTTTTTGTAGTACATAAATTAAATCAATTATTTTAAATGATGGTATCTGTGGAACAAAAATCTCTCCTCCGCATCCATATTTTAATGTTTTAAATATATGTTCTACGGCTTGTTTTTTAGTAATAAAAAATCTGGTCATCTCGCAACTGGTTAAAAGCACAGCTTGTTTATTCTTTATTTTTTCACAAAAAAATGGAATAACAGAACCAGTACTTTGAAGTACATTGCCATATCTTACAACTAAAAAGCGCGTCTCATTTGGAAAAGATGTATTAGTAAATATTTTTTCCGAGATGAATTTGCATGCTCCATAAGTATTTACAGGGGAGCATGCCTTATCCGTTGATATGAGCAAAGCGGTTTTAACTTTATTGTCTATACAAGCTTTTGCTATATTCATTGTACCGATTAAATTTGTATAAATAGATTCAAAAATATTATATTCCAGTATATCTATCCGTTTCAGAGCAGCCGCATGTATAACTAGATCAATGTTTTTTGAAGCAAGCCATATTGATTCATAATTTCTTATATCACCCAATATGCTAACTATTTTTTCATTATTATTGAAATCTTCTAGTAATTTTGCATGCTTTACTTCATCTCTACTAAATATAACAATTTTATCTGGATTATATTTTATAATTTCGCTAATTAACGCTTTGCCGATGAATCCAGTACCTCCAGTAATGAGTATTTTTTTATTCTCAAACAAATCTCTATAATCTTTACTGCCATTAAAAAAACAAAAAGCCTTGAACGTTAGTGATATAAACAAAATGCTTGATTTATAAAGCTTCATTGTTTATTCTCCTTTGTTTTTATTCTTAAAAAAACGTTCCTAATTGAATCCTGTATGTGTGGTATTTGTGGAAATTCACTTAATAACTTTTTTGCACTGAGCTCACAATTTGACCTTGGTACTTTCAATATTTGATTTTGTTCTTCTATTGTAAAATTTTCATATTGATGATTCGGATTAATATATTGTTTATATAATTCAATAATTTGATTGTGTGATATTACTCCAGGATTTACAAAATTATAGTTACCAACAAGATTGCGTTCGATCATTTGTGGTATCAATGGTAATAAATCTTCCAAAACACTCATTGAATTAGGAATATTTATAAGTTTTTTATAATTAATAATTTTTCCAATAAAACTTTTTTGGCTCAAATCACTAGATATAGGCATTCTTAATCTAAGATTCAAAACATTTGGATAATTCAATATCAGTTTTTCTGCCAATATTTTTGTGCAAGAATAAAATGAACCAAAAAAATTGGGTTCTTCTTCTTCCGAAAAACCAATACCACTTCCTAATGGATGCTTATCATCATACTGATAAATGCAGCCAGTAGCGATGTTTGTTACATGTAAGTTATGCAAATATGCTAAGTCTACTAAGTTAAGCAAACCTAAAATGTTTGATCTTAGAGTTTCCTGTTTATGGAACTCACACCAGTCAATTGTAGGTCTGCCTATAATGCCTGCTGTATTGATAATGCAATCAGGCCTAAGTTGTTTTATTTCTTGCTCAATTGTCTCTCTTTGTTCTAACCTCGATTTTGCACAATATACTACATGGTCCATGTTTCTTAATATTGTAGCAATCTTTTGGCCGACCCATCCGCTTTTTCCACCAAATACCAAGAAAGTTTTGCATAACAAAATTTGGGTATGAAACAAAAAAAATGATAACTTTAAAACGAGAGCAAGTCTTTTTACACTTAACAACATATTCTTCCCTTAGTCACTCATAATTGAACAAATTTAATCCTAGTAAATGATATTAAAAAAAGGCAAGAATTTCATAAAAAACTATCCACATCGACTTGAAAAGCATATTGCTGATGATTCTATATCAGTTACTTATTAGTTCTAAAATAATCCTCTATGGGACGCCAGCTGAAGCCTTGGCGAAAGCTGGCACGGCCATTTTTTTTTAAGGGAAATTTTCTTAGTTTAAAATAATTTTATTCTTGCAAAAGCGAAAGCTGTCCGCCATAGCTTTTGCGGCGGCTGGACAAAAAATAATTTGTATATTTATGTATTATATCTATTTGATCAAATCTATAAACTTTCCCGATCAAAAATATATTGGTCATAAAAAAGCATTTGATATAACGACTTTTAGGTTGTTTTCCTTTTTGATATAATTTGCAATTTTAGTAAACTTCTAGAAAGGATAGTTTGGGCAATTTTATTTCTGGAGGTTTCTATGAGAATTAATTTTCCTGTGTTTGTATTAATATTGACGAGTATTTTTATTGGTACAACAACATTTTTTATCCTTTTCTTCTCGTAATGGGTATCATGAAACTGTGTTTTAATATGGATCAGAAATAACCAAAAAATTATTAAAATTGTACAGTGGTAAATTTTACCAGTTACGTTCTATTTTTCATGCATTTGCGCAACTCAATATTGCTCCTAATTATAATGATTGGCGATTGCAAGTATTTCGTAAATAAAATAATTGAGCATATATGGTTACGGCGAAAAAGTTATAAAATAGTCCTATATACTTCTAATTGTTTTTATAATATTGCATTACATAATGGAATTTATTATGATCTCATGTGAATAGATATTTTCTACTTGGTAAAAATTACTTAAGTAATCATAAAAATTTAAGGACTTATATGGAAATATTTTTTGTAAAATTGAACGCGAATTACTTTAATTTTACAAGGACAGGTACTAATTTCTTTAAGAAAAAAGAAAAAAAATGTACTAATAGGTATCGGTTTTTTTTTTATTTTTTAGTTTTTTAAATATTGCTGGTATTGAAAGACTTCCTGAGGTTTACCAAGATGTTTGGTTGCATGGGCAGGTTATCTATAATGGTATTCGAGAATGTCCTAAGCGGTACCAGGCATTAAAACAGGTTTTACAGACACTTCCGATTGGCTTTAAAGCTTTAGATATTGGAGCAAGTCAAGGGTATTTTTCTTTTAGGATGGCACAAGACTTCAAGGCTCGTTGTGTAATGATTGAAGATGGTTATACCATAACAAATTTTGTATGGGAAACAGCAGATTATTTAAAATATCTATGTGAATTAAATTCAAAGTTAAAAAGTCTAACTATTTTAAAAAAAAGATTTTTTTTAGAAGATTTTAAACTTCTTTCAAGATTCGAGAAATTTGATGTGGTGTTAGCTTTTTCGGTTATACATCATATACGAAAAAGTGAGGATGTTCCATTTGATTACTTTTTAGATGTTATTGATGAAATTCTTGGATTAGCACCAGTTGTTTTAATTGAAAATCCTATTAATACAGGAGAACACACTTTTTTTATTCGAAATGCTCTTTTACAAAAGGGTGGTAAAGTAATTTATACGTCTAAAAGAGGAACATTGATATATGAAATTTACTTATTTGATAGAAGAAAATCTCTTTTATCATTATCTATTCCTAATATAACTCGTCAAACATATACTATTTTTAATGGGGTTTATACAGATGTTTTATTTGAAGACTAGTATTTTTTTAATTATTATGTGCCTACAGTTTGATTCGATTATGTGTTTAGAAAGATATTTAAATTATTTTAATCGCCCAATCACATATCTAGAAATATCATCAGAAATAGAGCATATAACGTCTTTAGCTCAAAAAAATAAAGAGAGTACGTTTATTTTATGGAGTAGTAATAATATTATAAATCCTACATATCTTGATAATATGATACATTTATCGGAATTGCTTACTAAAGATACAATACAGCGGTTTAGTGAGTGCGAACATATAGATATAGCATTTATCAATAGTGAACAGCAAAAAATACCAAGATCATGGGTAACTGTGATTGCATGTCTTGCAGAACATGTATTTATACAGGTTAATTATGATTCAATACTGCAAGATGAATTAAGAGCAGTAGGTTTTGAAACAATAGAAAAAAAACAATCTAAGGTTATGTATTATAAAGCAAATAAAATAACATTTTTAAAGAGAACTCAGTGGTTAGAACCAGCAAGTAATGGTAATGCTGTTAGGGAAATAATCAGCTCTTATGATACAAAATTTTTTCTTAAAAAATATATTAAAGACCCAAAACCAATTCCATGGAAGTCGGGTATTAATTTTATGACATTTAAGATGCTAAAAGGTATATATCCTCGGTCAGACCAACTTTGTTCGGAAGTTCTTAAGATGTATAATATTCCTCATTTAGATTGGATGCCAAATAATATGGTGGTTCAAGGAAAAAATTTAACTCTAATTGATATGGATAATTCTAATTATGAAGCAAAAACGGTACGAACAGATATTATGCTCGAATTAATGATTTTATTTGCCAAGGAAATTAAGCCCGATAATATTAGATATCTTTTTAATCTTATTATTTTTTATTGTAGAATAATGGTACATCCAGAGTATATGACTTATAATAGATCTCTTTCGAAACTAGCCATTGGCTATTAAAATAATATAGAAACGCCAAAATTTCGAGTAGTATTGTCTCCGCAAGAAGATCTAATGAAGTACGAAAATATTAAAAATTTAAATGATGAAAAGTTTCGACGATTAACTAGTGATAACTTAATCATATTTATTCTCAATTAAAAACAAAATAATTATGGTAATCATAAGCTAACGTGAACTCGATCTAACAAACTTTGGCAATAGCTTTTGCAGTTGTCGCTATTTGAGGTTTTTTATC
>JBBDJI010000004.1 GCA_040879965.1 Candidatus Babeliales bacterium
AAAGTCTTGTTAAGATAATTTTAACTAATTAGTTTTATATTGCTTTATTTTGTGTATTAAAAATTCTTGATAAATCTTAAATTCGCTTTTTTCAAACTCATGTTTTAAACTTCTAAAATATTTTTGATCTAACTTTTTAACTCTTTGTAATTTTTTTACAAGAAATTTTGTTTGTTCTTTTGTTAAGTCTATTTCAGAATAAAATTTATTTTGATCTACTTTTATTTCTATTTCATCAGTATCATCAAAAAGATACCAGATATTATTTTCGGTGTAACTCTTCACAAGTTTTAACATTGTCATTGAAATTTAAGTTAGTAAATTTTCTTAATACTTTATTACCATCATAATCTATTAGCAGATCAAATGTTCCTGACCCATCTAAATAAGTCATTCGGTGCAACCATTGGTGCTTGGTTTCTCCATCAAACCATTTCTCGCTGGCTGGTATCTTCTCAATTCCAACCAGCTTGAATGGTCTTTTGTTTTTACCGGTATAGGTTGTATGAGGATCATTGAATTTCATTTATTTCGTTTATAAATGACCTTAAACCCACTATTTCTAAAGATGTGTTTTCTTTATTGTATTTTTTAAAATCTGACAAATCTTGTTTTGCTGGCTCATCAAAATATCCTAAACAAAAACTACCATTACTAAAGTATACTGACCCTGTTTCGTTGCATTCATTTTTACAAAAATCACCTTCGTAAATATCTTTTCCGTTTTTATCTTTTAGTCCTGTGTATTGCATAGGAACGATTTTAGGGTGTATAAAATCATTTGTGTTTGGTTCTCTGTAACTTATTTTTTTAAGTTGCAAATCATAAAATCTAAATTTAATTTCTCTTTTCATAATTTCTATTGTTTTATATCGTTTACGTATATTTTAAATCCTATCTCTTTAAGTATTTTTATCTTAGCTTTTTGTAGAGCTGACAACCTATCCCATTTCTCCTTACTTTCAATAAATATCACTTCATTAGGTTTGCAGGCAATTAAGTCTGGCAAACCACTTGGCGTGATCTTAACCAGATTAATGACAAAGTAGCCTTTAGACTGCCATTGCTTAATGAGTTTAGATTGTTGTTTACTCATATTCTTTTAAAAACGTTCTACTATTAAAATCTTTTTTTGCTCTTACTCGTTTTAATATCTTTGATGTGATGCCACCTTTTTCGCAAATAAAATATACATTATTATTTTTGCGTTCTTTTACTGTCATTCTATCCCTTGACTGAATATAATTTTTTCCAGAAAAACCTATGTTATAATAAACGATTGCATCTGCTTTGCTTAAATTCATACCCTCACTACTTGACTGCTGAACCGCTATACTTTTATTTGTTTTATTAAAATCTTCTACATCATCCGCTAAATCAAATGTCTTCTTTAATATCTCTAACTCGGCTTGATAATAATACATGATAACAATCTTTTTACCTTTAAAGTGTTTTGCTATGTAGTCAGCTTTAAAATTGCTAAAAAGCTTTGTAAACGTTTCACCTGTTGCTGTCTCAATTATACAACTACCATTAAATAGTTGATGTACTTTACTTTGTAGTTTTGCGGGAGAGTCGCCAAATATAAAACCGCTTTGACCTTGCACTACCCTATCCTTAATTAATATATCTGTCAATTTCTTTATTAGTGGTGGTGTCTCCACTTCTAAAATAGTTTCGTTTATGTTTACATCAAGTCCAGCATCCGCTTGGGTCATTACAACCATGTAGGGCTTAATTATTTTATCAATAGCTTCTACATTAGCCTTACTGTAATCATTGACCGTATGAGTAGGCAGTTTAAGTTGTTTAACCGTTACAAAATCTTTTGCCCATTTGTAGAAATTCTTATATTCATTAAAAGGTGAAAACTTAGATACATAAAATTGATGATAATATTGTGAATATGATTCAACTGCACTTGTACCGGTCATTAAAATAGTTGGTATATCATAAAACATTTTACGTGCTAATTTTGCTCTTTGTGATGGCTTCGGATATGCTCCTAAAGAATGACTTTCATCATAAATAATTAAGTCAAAATCTTTGTCGGTTATCTTATGCAAACTTTCATAATTCATTATTTGCATCTCATAACTAAAACAAAAATTCTCATAGTCGGATTGTATTGATGAAATAGCTTTTTTCTTTGTAACTACTAATATTTTTTTAGCATTGAATAACCTTGCCGATTCTAAGGCGGTCAAAGTTTTACCGCTTCTAACTTGTCCCGCCAGATAAGCTATATTGAACTGGTTCAAAATTTGCGATAGTTGCTTACTGAATTTTATTTGATGTGAACGTAAATTCATCTCGGCAATATTTCAGGGTTATTCCAGCTTATATCTTCAACTACTCCAGCATATTCCATAATGACTAAATTTATGAACTCAATATCATTTAATTCTAAAATATCTTTGACTTTCATTTTATAAAATTGATGGTCATCTGATATGACATTAATCTCATATATTAATTTTTTAGTCGTCAAATGATAGGTAAAAATTCCATCAGCAAACATTTTGAATTTTGCTTTTTTGTGCAGGACTGGTTTTAATTTTTCTTTGATTGTTTTCATGGTGTCAGGATTCTGCTCATGAAATCCATATTCAGACCAATCATTACCGCATTTGTCACAGAATAAATCGTCATAATCTAAAATTGTTTTAAAATCTTCGCCACATTGATGGCAGTTATAGGTTTTCATAAATTTTTATTTGAGTTATTATATTTTGGTTTAAATTAAATACATCTGAATAAGTTAAAATATGTTTTTGTTCTATTTCTGTAAAATCAGATAAATTTTTCCCTTTAATCATTTTTGAAGCTACACTTCCAGGTAATATTTTATCTTCTGGAGGGTATTTTGACAACAATGATAAATACCAATTTTTTTGTTTTTCAGTTAAAGGATAATATCTTTTGTAAATAATGCTATAACAAAAACTATATTCCTTAGATTCTAAAGATTCACTAACATAATCAAACCATTTCATCATAAAATTGTCAGAATATATTTCATCATCCATAATTAAAAAGCTATTTCATCATTATCTTCTGTTTTGTCATCGGTTTGTATTTCAAAGAAACGCATTCCGTTAAAGTTTCCAGCTGTATATTTAACATCTATAAATTTTGCGTACTTCTGCACCCAAATTGTAAATCGTTTTCTGCTTAACCACTTTTTAAAATCTTGGTAATCATTCGTAAATTTGTCAAACATTTGCACCTTATCAAGCCTTTCATTGCGTGGGAAGTTATCTTTATCTTGCATAAACTCGTAAAATTCCATCGCTGTTTCTGCTATGAATTTACGCATCTCTAAATTCTTGGCTTCCTGATCAATCAATCCTTCTTTTAAATATATCTGTAAGCATTTGACCATGTAATTATAAAACCTATTAAAATCATCATCATTCCAATCATCAAAAAGTTGGTGCCCAAATTCGTCTGCTGGCTCTAAATCTGCTCCATAATATTGTGCAAATTCAACTTCATGCCTTCTTCTGTCGTGGCTGTTTCCTTCGCCTTTTATTGCATAATTTGTACTTACAACCATCTTAGGACTTTCCTCAACAGTTAGTTTAATAGCATCCTTATTTTTGCGCTCCAACGTCATGCCTTCAGTAACAAGTGAAAATTTACTTTCAAAATCCCAATTACGTTTTACATCATCAAAAAATAATATCTCACTATCTTGGCTAACTGTTTGGTAGGGAAATGATTTTTTTTCGGTTTGGTCTTTTCCATCTAATGTTGATACTTTGCGGATATGAGATAAGCCTTGTATAAATAAACCTTTACCAGTACCACCTTCAGGATTATCGCTTATAACCTCATCATTTAAAATGACTGCTTTATTTTTAGATTTTGATTTGTATTTATGTATAAGATAACCAATAACTGATTCTATTGATTTAGGTTTTTCAGATGATATATTATAAACAAATTTTGAATAATCATTTTCTATTTCTTTATTTTCTACAAAATCACGTGGTATAATTTGAGTTTTCCAAATGTATTTATCAATATCTAAATAGTCAACAAGTTTTATATTGTCTTTTGTAACTTCTAAAATACCATTATTAAAAGCTAAATAAGATTTATATTTTGTGTCTTTCAACATTATAAGTTCAATACTATCTAAAATTGATAAGTAGTTATCTGAAAACATATTTAAGTATTTTGAGCAATACTCATAAACTTGATACTCTTTAATTTCCAGCAAATGGCTTAACACAAAATCTTTGATTTTATCAGTTGAAGTCTCAACTACTTTATTCTGGAATACATAAACAAAAGTCGGTTTTTGTGCATCGCCAGGGTAATGTTTTTTAAATCCATTTTCTTGTAGAAATAATTTATACTTTAAATTGTTTAATATTATTTTACCATTTTTATTTATATCCCAAAAATTACCTATTTCAACTTCTTCTTTAAGCCTTTCAAAAGTTGATTCATCAATCTTATAAGTTTCAGTAATTTTCTTTTTACCTAATTTTAAATTTTGCTTTATTGTAGATTGTTTTTTGTAATCCTCAAAATACTTACAATTAAACTGCCTTCTTTTGTATGCGGATTTAATTGTATTAATAAGTTCAGTATCTGAAAAGTCACCATATTGAATATTGTTTTGGATATAACCAATTGCATTATTTTCGTCAACTCCATATTCACAAAAAGCTCCAGCAATATCAAAAACAAAATTATTTCTTTGACCTTCAACAAAATCTTTAGACCAATTCCAATTCATTATTTTTTCAATAATTTCATTTTCATTATCTATTGGAATTAATGGCACCCGATCTTTAATGTTATAACCTTCATCTTTTAACTCTGGAGCAAAAGTCTCAGCATCATAATTAATATAAATATCTTTATCATAACTTTCAAAACAAATTCTGCTTACATCGGAGTTTGAAACATCCCAATATGGTATTTTAAATTTTTGATTAAATTCTTTAAAATAAAGCGTATGATTTTTAGCGTTGCATTCTGGTATCTTAACAAGTGCTTTTATTCCAAACTTGCCATCAGCTTCATTCGATGGTGATCTAAAAGCAGAAACAATATGTTTATTTTTTATAAGGGAATTCCAAACCGTATTGAAATCCCTTTTGCTTGGTATCTGGTCAAAATCGGTTATCATTAAACCACTATGCTCAATCAATCCATCTTTAGACCTTGTTTTAAATTTGCCATTAAAACAAATAGATGGTAATTTCTTTTTTAACTCTGTCCTTTCGTCTTTGCTTTCAGCACTTCTAATAGCATCTATTAATTTTTTTGATGTACCAACCTGCACTCGCTTTAAAGCCTTCTCTAACGTAATGTAATGCGGTGTATCGGTCTTTTGTATGCTTTTAAAAGCTGTGATTATTTGTTGTTTCATGATGTTTTATTTTTACAAACCAAAACATCAAAAAATTCTTCATTATCCCATCCAATAAAATCTAAATGTATTCTATTAGATATTTTCAAAATTGTAGGTAAAATATAATTTTTATTTGATTTAATTTTTAACCAATATTTTATATTTTCACTTTCATCACTTGTAAGTTTAAAATTTTCAGTATTAAAATCGTAACTTAATTTTTTTTCTTTTGGTAAATACCATTCAAAATAATCCATAATTTTATAAAATTAAAAAGCCTATGCCGTTCAGAGGTGGAGTCTTACTAGGCAAAGGCTTTAATGTTTTTACGATTTAGACTCTCCACCAGTCTTTTAGAATTACAAACATAACAAAAACATTTCAAATAATAACCTAGATAATATAATTTTTTTTAATTATCTAATAATCAATAAAATACGATTAAAAAAAATAATCCAAAACATTAACACTTTAAGATAATTTTTTTATATTGTTTTGTTTATCAATACTTTAAAGTGTTAAAAAAATTATTTAATTATTTTTTTAGGCAAAAAGGGGGTACCCCTCAACAAAATTTTTTTTTACTTCTAAAAAAAGAGGGAAACGCATAAAACAATTCTCAAATAATTTATTAATCTTATTATCAATGCATTATAAAAAATAAACCCTAAACAAAATAATTGCTTAGGGTTATAATAATTAAAAAACTAAATTTAAAACGCTAAATCGTCATCATCTTTTTCAGCTTCATACTTATCTACAGCAGAATTATCTCGATTAGGAGGTGTGCCATGTAAATACTCAGCCATGTATTCTCCAAGCTCTTCAGCAAATGGTTTTAATTTGCTTTTGTCTTTGATGGCTTGACCCTTTTCAAATACCGGTATGGAATAATTTACCTTACCTTTTTTAAGTTCTTTAGCCTCGCTAATCTTAACCCAATGCTTATCAAAGTTATTGTCTCCAAAATCATTGATAAAATCAGAATAAGCAGATACGCCACTACCTTTTAATTGAATGTTTACAATCTCTAGGTCCTTGGTAACTGCATAAATAGAACGGCTGTAATGCGCACCAGCATCTTTGATTTGCCCTTTAATCTCTTTATAGAGACCTTTAGCAATTAAACCACCTTTAAATGCTTTCACTTCCACCTCATCACTACCGATAGCAAACACTTCATTCGAATAGATACCGCTTTCGCTTTTATCGTGCCAACCTTTAACGGTGTGATAATGTTCTAAGATGACAAAATTAAAAGGTAAAGCTACCTCAACATTTTCTTTTGCCTCTTTGTCATAATAGACAAAACATTTCTTGTCTGATTTCCACTCTAAGAATTTCTTAGCAGGGTTTTGAGATTTTCTCTCTGGTCTTTCGATCCAACTCATAATAATTAATTTTAAAATACGATTGAAGTTATCGGCAACCGCTTCCGATTTAATTAT
>JBBDJI010000005.1:0-17168 GCA_040879965.1 Candidatus Babeliales bacterium
CTCAACATTTGATTCAATGTAAGGTAGTACTCCTTGATATATTTTATATTCACTATTTTCTTTTCCTTCAGGACCAATTTTTCCTTTTAATTCTTCTATATCTTCCTGTGTAAACTTAAGTGCAGCTAAATCTTTAAGTGAAAGTGGGCTTATTCCTTTAATAGATTTTTCTTTCAATGAAAAATCGGTTTCCATAGCTAAACCAATTGATTGCCAACTCAAAATCAATAAAAATAATAATTTTTTCATGAAACTCCAGTTTCAGAAATAGATTTACCGGTTCAATTGAATCTTGTGTCATGAAAACACAATATAAATACGCTAATTTTTTACTTACGCCAATACCAATAAGAAATTGCACCAATAATTGGTAGAGTTAATGCCACAGCCGTTTTTATAGGATTGTTTTTTATAACGTATGATAGTTTGGAATAATAAGACGTCTTTTTCCACAGCAAGTTAACAACTTCTTTATGCCCATTTCTTGAAGCTAAATCAAATGCCGTTCTGCCCCAAAAAATATCTTTACTATTTACATCAACACCATGATCAAGCAATAACTCGACCGCTTCTTTATGCCCATTTCTTGAAGCCTTATAAAGGGCTGTTTCGCCATAAACATCTTTAATATTTACGTCAATCTTATTATTTTTGAGGACATCTTCAATAGTCTTCTTAGCACCATATTGTGCCGCCATAAAAAAAAGTTGTTCGGTACTAATAACTTTTGGATTTTGAATATCAGCTTTATTTGAAAATAATTTTTTTATATTTTCACTTCCTAGATTATGGGCGAAATCATATGCAGTATAACCATAATTATTTGACGAATTGATATCATTTGATTTTTCTATCAGATATTCTGCCGTATCTACATTTCCATTAAGTACCGCATAGTGCAGAGGAGTCATACCAAAAAAGTTGGGCCTAACTTGCTTAGATGTAGGCACAAATTTTTCAAAAATTTGAGGCGTAGAATTCATAGCAGCTAACCGAATAAGCGTTTGTTCGCCATATTTCTTTTTTGCCTGATCAATAACGTTAGCATTATAGTTAACAAAATTATTATCACCTCTATTTAAGGCATTCAATAATGCCTCGACAGATTCACTTTGGAACTTGCTTGATTCAATAATAGGCGGCTGTTTTAAATCGGTTTCCATACCAAAAAAAATTGATTGCGAACTCAAAATTAATAAAAATAATAATTTTTTCATGAAACTCCATAAGTTATAAAAATTTTTAACAAATTTAATATTAATCATAAATCAAATCTCTTTTTCTATTATAAATAAATCGCAAAAAACTGCAACCGCTTACGCATAGTTTTCTATTTGAAACAACTATTGGTTTTTTATTTTCCAACACAGAATTCTCTGAAAACCGCATCCATACCTTTTTCAGAAATAGATTTACCGGTCAGTTCAGTCAGGCTTTCAAGCGCATCTTTTAAATGCAAAGAAAGCAATTCATATGCAATTGAATCTTGTGTCATGGAAAGAATGGTATGTAATTTGTTTTCAAGTTCAAGCAGCACATTAAAATGCCGTTGATTTAATAAAAATGGGGAATCTAATGCTGAGAACAAATCTTTTATTTTTTGTTTAATTTCTTTATGCAAAAGATCGATATTTAATTTAGTTTCGCTCGAAACAAACAAGGCATTATAACCATCAAAAGGATTTTCTGTTTTTGTTGGCAAATCAGTTTTATTGGCAACCAAAATAACTTTTTGATAATAAGTTTTTATTAAATCTTGATATACCGCTTGTTCTTCTTGTGTCAGTTCACGTGATTGATCATAAACAACAATAACAACATCTGCTTTTTTTGCCTCTTCGAATGAACGGCGAATGCCTTCTTTTTCTATAACATCATCAGTTTGACGCAAACCAGCAGTATCAACCAAGGTCCAATAATTACTATCAACATATAAACCTGCTTCAATAGTATCACGCGTAGTGCCTGCAATATCAGTTACAATAGCCCGCCGTTGATTTAACAATGCGTTGAATAATGAAGATTTGCCAGCATTTACTGATCCAATAATGGCAATGCGAATACCTTGCCGCAATTGTTGTTGCTGATTAAATGTTTTTTTTATTGCAGTAATATTTTCTAAAATGGTATTAATCATTTCTTTTATTTGGCCGCCAAATGCCATATCTTCTTCATCAATAAATTCAAAACTAGCTTCAGAAAGCGCTAAGCAATGTACCAATCTTTTTTCAATCGCAACTAACCATTGTGAAAAACTGCCATCAAGTTGCGCTAACGATTGTTTTAAGCTTAATTGAGTTGCGGCACTAATTAATTCATTAATAGCTTCTGCTTGGATAAGATCAATTTTACCATTCAAAAAAGAACGTTTGGTAAATTCACCTGCTCCTGCATGGCGTGCACCATGCGTAATTGCTTGTGCAATGATACGCTCAATAATGAATTGATTGTTATGGCACGTAATTTCTACCGTATCTTGCCCAGTAAAAGTGCGTGGCCCACGCATAAGAAAAAACATTACATGATCGATAATATTCTTTTGATCATCAATAATGCTTCCATAATGAATTGTATGAGAATCAGTTGTAGTTAAATTTTTTTTTGAAGCAAGTTGAGCTATTTGCGCTGCAACATCAAATGCATTATCTCCTGAAATACGGATAAGCGCAATGGCACCACTTCCTTTTGGCGTGCATTGCGCAACAATTGCTTGATTATCTCGTGCTAAAATCATGATCCCCGTGTTAATACTACTTTAAAACCACGTAGTGGTCTTTTTAATTGTTTTTTTAATGCTTGAAGCATTAAAAATGAAAAACTACGAAACAATTGACGCTCTCTTTCATCAGTCTCAAGAACGGGACGATCAAAAGTAAACCTTAAGTAATAATTATTTACATCGGTGGTAAACCCAACATCACCTTTATCCATTGCTTGCAATGAATCTTTGAGCCATTTTTGAGCCATAATAATCATTTCATCATTCCACATGATACGTTTTTGCGGTTCTTCTATTGGTTGTTGGGGTAGTTGTTGGGGTTGCTGCTCTTTTTTAACTATTGGCTTTCTTGGCTCTTGCTTAAAAACTTGAGTACTTTCAGGCCTAGGTTTTGTATATTTTTTTGGTCCAACTTCATGATCAAAAAATATACCAATTTTTGCTGATTTGGTTGTCATACCAAAAAAGTTTTTTTGCGGTTCTTCAAAAATTTTTACTGAAAATTCTTGTGGTTTTCCTGCTTTTATCCAAGCAGTTTCAATAGCTTTTACAATAGAGGAGGCCTCTTGCATTATTGATTTCATTCATCAACCTTCTTTGCTGAAAATATAAGTGAAAAATTTAATATTTTGTTTGCACCAATGCTAATTTCTTTTTTAAAATTCAGATTGAGATTCTCTAATTAGTTTAACACGATTTGATAGGCGATACAAATAGAATGATTTTCTGGAGCGGGAAACGGGATTCGAACCCGCGACCTTTGCCTTGGCAAGGCAACGCTCTACCGCTGAGCTATTCCCGCGCATTATTCATGAAAAATGTATCACACTATTCTAATTTGTCAATAATTGCCGCTTTTTGACCCCCCGAGTTGTTAAAATGGCTAATTTTTGCAAAGATAAAGTAATATAGGTATTAAACAAAAGGATAATACATGATTGCTCGGTTAGATGGCACCATAAAAGAAATTTTAGATCAGTCGCTTGTTTTAGCAACTGGTAGCATCTGCTTTGAAATCTACGTTCCATATACCCATCGTTTTACAAAAAATACAGATACCCAATTATATATTTATGTGCATTGGAATCAAGAACAAGGACCAACCCTTTTTGGTTTTGATAAATCAGAAGAAAAAACAATTTTTCAAACTATCATTGGCTGCTCAGGCGTAGGACCCAAATTAGCTTTAACTATTTTGGAACATATGGATACCAGTTCATTTTTACAATGTATTAGTGAACAGAACAGCAATGCATTAAGCACCATCCCCGGCATAGGTAAAAAAAAGGCCGAGCAATTAATTCTTTATCTTAAGGATAAAGTTGCAAAATTAATTGAAAAAGGTATGCTGCATAGCAGCTCCAATTTGTCAGAGCTGCAGCAAATTTCTGAGGTTCTTGCATCATTGAATTACTCACGCCCAGAAATTAATGCAGCTCTTGAATATGTAAGATCAACTGACCAACCCACCGTTTCGTTTGATTTATTATTACGCAAAGCTCTTTCATTTTTATCAAAACGCTCTTAACTGAAAAAATAATTATTTATGGATTTATTATATTTCTTTGCTTACCTCAATTATCGTCTTGGCATACCTACTGCAATTATTCTTTTAGCAGTTGCTTTTTATTTCACACTTAGATTGAAATTTATTCAAATACGAGGCCTCCCGCGTTTTATACATCTTATTATTTATGGAATTAAAGCTCAAAAAAAAGATCCTCAAATGAAAACCATAAATCCTTTTCATGCATTGTTTACTGCAATGTCAACCTCATTAGGTATCGGTACTATTATTGGCCCTTCAGTGGCAATTATTATGGGCGGGCCTGGTGCATTATTTTGGCTTGGCGCTTATTCATTGTGTGCTTCAGTTACAAAATTTGCAGAAGTTACTTTTGCCGTTCATTTTAGAGAAGAAACGGATGAAGGATTAATTCTCGGCGGCCCCATGCAGTATTTAAACAAAGTTAATCGATTTCTAGGACGATGGTATGCTTATGCTACTATGATTCTTTTTGCTGGGTGGTCAGGATTACAATCAAATGTATTAGCTGAAACGCTGTCACAAGAATCTATCCCCGAATGGCTTACCGGAATTATTATATCAGTAATCGTTTTTATCATGCTCTGCGGTGGTGCAAAACGAATTGGTGCATTTAGTAGTAAACTAGTACCTATTATGTCCATTTTATACATTTCAATTGGTTGTTTTATATTAGCTAAAAATTATCTAATTCTCGGCGATATATTAAATGAAATTTTTACTCGTGCATTTTTACCCACATCTGCAATAGGTGGTTTTACTGGCGCTTCAGTAATTCATGCTATCCGTTCTGGCGTATATAAAGGAGCTTATATTACGGAATCAGGAATGGGAACTGCCGCAATACCACATTCTATAGCGAATGTTGATCACCCGACTGATCAAGGAATTTTGGCTATGGTTTCAGTATTTGCCGATACTGCACTTTGTATATTATCTGGCTTTTTGATACTTACCTCCAATTTTTGGAAAATAGGTTACGTAAGCAATATATTAATGTACAAAGTTTTTCAGCATAATTTACCAGTATTTGGAAGACCAATTTTGCTTATAACTATTTTTCTTTTTGGCATTGGTACTATTATAGGTAATAGCTTTAATGGGCGTCAAAGTTTTGCTTCCATTACCCGCTATCGCTATTTATATATATATTATTTCTTTGTATGTTTTATTATCTTTTTTGGTGCAATTGCTGATGTACCATTAGTATGGGCTATTATTGAAACATTATTGCCATTAGTTGCCATTCCAAACGTGCTAAGCCTTATTTATCTTTCGATTAAATATAAAAATGTATTAAAAATTTAATTAGAACTAAAGCGTGCAACAGTATCAATCAAATATTGTGTTGAAGGCCTATAAGTACGTTCTTGTGTTTCAAAATCAACTGCAAAAATACCATGTTTATTTTCATATCCTTTATTCCATGAAAAACAATCAGTTAAAGTCCAAAAAAAGTATCCACGTATATCCTGTCCTTCGGCAATAGCACGTGATATGGCATATAAATGTTTTTTTAAGTATTCCTCTCTTAATTCAGGATCTTCAGTAGCCGCTCCGTTCTCAGTAATATAAATCGGAATATTTAATTTTGATGCTCGAACAATGGAACGATATAACCCTTCCGGATACATAACTTTTGAACGTTCCATGCGTTTTGATAAATCTACAACTTTTTCTTCAGATCTTATTCTCGCCTCCATTTTAAAAGGATGAATTTGTTTTATAGTGGTATGCGTATAATAATTGATACCAAAAAAATCGAGAGTTCGAGGCGCAAATTTATTTTTTCCTTTTATCCATGAGGGTGGCCATGAAAATTTACCCGTTTTAAAAAATTGAATCGTAGTTTCATTCATAAGGTAACTAAACCATTTGGTAACCATTTTTTCAAAAGGGTTCCAACTAGAAAAGCCATCTATTGGGTGGCACATATGTGCAATACCAATCTTTGGTTTTTCGTCCAATTTTTTGAACTCTTGCGCTACGGCTACATGGGCATTCAACATATTATGAATAACTTTACCGGCAATGAAAAAATTTTTCTTACCTGGAGGATAATTACCTAAAAAATATCCTTCAAAAGCATAAGCAACTGGTTCATTAAGAATAATCCAAAATGGGACTTTTTTATGTAAACGATTAAAAATATATTTGGCAAATCGTACAAAATATTTTTTATTTTCATCATATTCAAAACTTCCTTTTTGCATAAACCAAATCGGGCATACATGATGAAATAAAGTAACAATAGGCGTGATACCCAATCGTATTAATTCATCAACTACATCAATATAATGTTGCATTGATTGCCCATTAAACTGCCCTTCTTCTGGTTCAATTTTGCTCCAATCAATAGAAAAACGATATCCTTTCATGCCTATTTGCTTTAGTAATGCAAAATCTGACTTATAGCGAGTCCAACGTTCGCAAGCACTGCCAACCTTAACTGGTAATTGTGTTTTATTTTCAAGCTCAGTCCAACTATTTTCAATTTTTTTTCCATCATCAATATCGATTCCCTCGACCTGCAAAGCTGAATCAGCACACCCCCATAAGAAATTAGCAGGAAACCAAATAGCAGTTGGATCAATTTTAGACCAGTCCCAATGTATTTCGCGCGGAAAAATTATTAAAGAACTAATTAAAAAACTTAATAAAATAGGTATAATTTTAATATGCATCATTATTCTCCTTTTTTAGATTATTATTTCAATAATTTCTAAAATGAATAATCTATAGGGGTATTATTTTTAGCTTAGATTATAACCATAAAGGTAAAAAATTGAAAAATTTAATTTCACAAAAAGAAAAATGGGGGTGCCAAGCATGAATAGGAAACGAAAAATCCTCATTCTTTCTTGCCAAGGAGGCGGTGGTCATATGTCAGCTGCATCAGCGATTGAATCCTATTTATCAGAATATGACGTTAAAACAGCTGATGCAATAGGTAATGTATTAGCTCATTTAGATCCACTTTTTTATCTTTCTTTTGGGCGCTATACCGGGCAAGATATATATAACTTTTTACTCAAACATAATAAAAAACAATTGATTAACTTTTTCTTTCATATTGGTACTTTTCTTATTAAAAGATATAAGCGAGGCTTAAAAAAAAGTTTAACTCATTATTTTAAAGCAGAATCGCCTGATCTTATTATTTCTGTTATTCCGTTGTTTAATAACGTGATAGCTGAAGTTGCAGCAAATCAATCAATTCCAGTACTTATTGTGCCAACCGACTTTGATATTAATACTTTCATTAGTGGCGTACAGGCTTCTCGACTAAAAAATATTGGTATTTGCTTAAGTATTGATGATTCTGAAATTAATACAATTTTAAAAAATGAACATAGTATTGAAAAAGATACCGTCAATATTACCGGCTTTCCTGTTCGTTCATCTTTTTTTGAACAAAAAGATATTCGTGCTTTAAAAAGAAAATTTAATATAAACCCCGCAAAACCAATTTTAATGCTCGTTATGGGCGCTACTGGCTCAACAGCCACTATTAATTATATAAAAAAGTTATGTTCAATAAGCCATCCTTTTCATATTATTGCTTGTATTGGAAGAAGTAAGCATTTACGCAAGTTTATCGAAAAAATAAAACTCCCTTCTCATATAAGCATTACAGTTATTGATAGTTCAGAAGATATTTCTGATGTCATGGCAATAGCAGATTTATGTATCACAAAACCTGGTTCTGTAACGTTCGCCGAACTGCTTTATATGAATTTGCCAATAATTATTGACAATACAACTACTGCTTTATTATGGGAACAATTGAATTTATCACTTCTTACGAGATATAATCTTGGTGATATTATTACTGATTATAATCAAATTGAATCAAAAGTTTCTGCATATTTAACAAGTGAACTTCTCCGACAACAGATTCAAGATAATATACGAAAATTACCTAAAAAACATTTTGGAACTGAATTGACACATATCGTAAAAAAATTATTCAATGAATCGGTAAGTGAAAATAGTAAAATTTAAATAAGAGATAAAAAAAAGGAGTTCGTGAATGAATGGTTATGAGTTTATTGAATACCTATTTGGTAAAGATGCTAATATATTATCAATGTGGCACATGAGCATACGAGCTTGTGTTATTTATTTTCTAGGTATTATTCTCATACGACTCAATAAACGATTCATGGGGTTACGCACTGGATTCAACTTTTTTTTATATGTACTAATGGGATCAATGTTGGCATCAATCATTATCGGGCAAACAGATTTTATCCATGGAATTGGCGCAATTATTGTTATTCTTGGCATCAACCTTATAATAACCTTTTTAGTATATTTATTTCCATCCTTTGAAAAACTTCTCAAAGGAGAACGATCACTTTTAGTAAAAAATGGTAAAATATTATGGCCTGCTATGCGTAATAATTTAATTACAAAAGATGAATTAATGGATGCAGCCCACAATGCTAACTTACTCGAACTAAGTATGGTAAAAGAAGCTTATTTTGAAAATAGCGGCAATATAACAATAATCAAAAAAAATGATTAATTCTTTAATGATAAAAAATAATTATTTTTCACCTTCATAACAGTTTAAATATTCGATGAAACTTCTTGTTGATTTTTTTTTATAAAATCATATTCCGAGACAATTTGTTTATTATGTTCTTGCAAGCCAAATTGAATAATCAAATCAATAAATTCCATCGGCCTTAAGCCTATTTCTGCCGCTTGATGAAAAATACATGTAGCTGGAGTAAGGCCTGGCAATGTATTAATCTCAAGAATGACTAATCGTGGTTCTCCGTTTGGGCTTGTTGCAGCATTTTGATAAAAACAATCAATACGCGCATATCCCTTACAATCTACGGTTTTGTATACTTTCTGTAATGTTTGCTGAATAAATAGCAATTCATCTTCTGCCAATGGAGCCGGCGTAAGATTCTCACCCTTTCCAGGCAAAAATTTCTCTTCAATCGATAAAATATCTTTAACAACCACGGTTTGACTTGGCGGTAATGCTCTTGGCTCCTTGTTACCAATTACCGCGCCAGTTAATTCCATGCCCACAACACACTCTTCAATTAATACATATGATTTATCAGTTTTTATTATTGTCTCTATTGCCTTTATTAATTCATTTTCTGAAATTGCTTTAAAAACTAATACGCTACACCCATCATCGTGTGGTTTAATTATGCATGGAAAATCCATAACTGATTTAATTTTAGTTATACAAGCTCCAGAATTTGCAAGCCATTCTTTTTTTGAAATCAATACAGCTTTTGGCACTGCAAAGCCACGATTTTTTAACAATTGATTTGTTTTAAATTTGTTTATGCATAGTGCGCTTGTAAAAATTGAAGAACCATTATAGGGCAGATCAAGCATTTCAAGCATACCTTGCACACAACCATTTTCTCCGTGTCCACCATGTAATGCGATAAAAACAAAATCCACTCGCTTTGAAAGATCATGCCATTTTACGCGTTGTGTTTGATCTAGTTGCTCAACAATTTCCTTAGTAGAATTACAAACTAATTGACGCGCATCTAATTGAAACAATTCAAGATGATTATTCACAAAAAAAGGAATAGGGTTATATTTTTCAGGAGAAAGTTTATAAATAACATTACGTCCCGATTCCAATGAAATTTCTTTTTCATTGGATTGCCCACCCATTAAAACTGCTATACGCAATTTTGGTTTTGATTTTTTTTCTTTTTTGTTTTCATCCACAAGATCTATTCCTATGCCATAATTTTTTAATTCGGTTTTTATTAAATGATTAATTAATTGCGTATGATTTAAATTATGTTCTGCTGCTTGCTTGAACAAAAAACTTGAAGGTGCAGCGCCAGAAAATGTGTTAGGATCTATAATAATAATTTTTTTATCTGGCGTTAAAAACCCATCAATTCGACCATAATTTTTAAATTCTAATACGTGCATAACTTCTAAACAGATTTTTTTTATTTTTAATGTATCATTATCTGAACAGCGTGCTGGAGTAAATTGTAATGATTTTCCTGGCATATACTTTTGCTCATAATCAAAAAATTGTATATTCTCTGGTGTGACTATTTCAGTAGGTGCTAAAGGAACAAATTTACCAGTTTGCCAATCGGTAATTACAATGCATGAAAATTCCATACCATTAATCTTTTCTTCGATTAATAATGGCTGATTTTTTTCTGTTACTGATAAAGCATATTGCAAGGCTGGTAGCAATGCTTCTCGTGTATTAACAACCGTCATTCCTAAACTAGAGCCTTCTTTATGTGGCTTAACGATACAAGGAAAGGAAATTGCAGCCTTTTTAAGGCGTTCAAATATTAAATCAATATTACCTATTTCATCCGGCATCACACAAATATCACGTGCAACACCAATACCATGATCTTTAAGAATCATCTTTTGCATTATTTTATCCATACCTACTGCACTGGCAAATACTTTGGAACCAAGATAAGGAATATTTAAAATTTCCAGTAAGCCTTGCAAAATGCCATCTTCTGCATAACGGCCATGCATTGCAATATATATAAAATCAACTATATTTTTTAAATCATCCCAGCAAATAGGTTTCGCTTCTTTGGCTAATCGATATTCAAAATCGCTTATTTTGCCGCGATGCAAAAAAGACCATGGCAAAATAAATACGGAACCTGTTTGTATCTGAAAAAGTGGAATAATTTCATAACAAAGTGTATCTAGATGATCACAAATAGTACGGCCTGAATTAAAAGAAACTTCGCGTTCTTTTGATTTCCCTCCCATCAAAACACCGACTCGAAGTTTTTGCATTCACTTCCTTTTTATGTCTGCACAAATTAAACTTTTAAATGTTTTCAAAATTGATAATTTATTTATGAAGACAGTATATCTATTTGTGTTCGATGAGGAAACCTAAAATAAAAAGAGCGCATTAATTAATGCGCTCTAAAAATTCTAAAATTAACGAATATTTTTTTATCGACACCAATAAGAAAATGCAAAATAACCGAGGCCAGCAAGTAAGCCAACACTAACTGTTTTTGCTATTGTTTTTTTAGTGAAAAAGTTTTTAATTTTTCCAAACCAACTATAATTTCCTTCATTATTGCCATATTGTTTTTCATCAGAAGCTTTTCCATAAATACTTTTTCGCCACTTTTTTAATTCATTATTTAATTGATCTTCCTTAAAAATTTGATATTCATGGTTTGCTACAGTAATGAACTCTTCAATCTTATTCATTTGCCAAGGCGTTACTTTCAAATTGATATTAGAAGTTAAAAATAATTTTTCTAGGGCTTTAATTAAATCTTGTACTTTTTCCTCTTGGCTTTTCTTTAGGTAATATAAATCATTAATCTTTTGATTTATAGCATCAAATTCTTTTGGGTATAAATCTTGATAAAGTTGAAATTCGTCCAAAAATTTTAAATTTTTGTTAGCTCGAATAAGCATATCTTGATAGAGATAATTTTTTTCCTTTAAATGTTCTCTTAAAAAATCTATTTTATCTTTGCATCCCTTTAAGCATTTATATTCTTCATGATTTATCAATGATTGTACAACCTTTTCTTCTTGCAAATTATTTTGTTCAAGAAAAATTAAGGCAGCTGGATTACCGTTATTATTCTCCATTCCAAAATTGGTAAAGACAGCAGAAGTTAAAATCAAGTAAAAAAGTAATTTTTTCATTTATTTCCTCTATATTTTATATTTGTTTTTTTTATCGATTCCAATATGAATAGGCAAAATAACCAATACCAGCAAATACACCAATACTAGCCGTTTTTGCTATTGTTTTTTTAGTGAAAAAATTTTTAAAAGAATTAACAAATTTATTTTTCCAAGTTAAATCTGGCACATTAGTAGAATAATTTGGATATAACATCTCTCTCCATTTTTTTCCTTGAAATAAATTATTTTCGTTAATACCTTTAGCAACTATATGCCTTATTATAAAATCATCTGTTTTTATAGTAGATTTTATTTTTTTAAATAAATAATCAATTTGATTTGGAATTATCAGGTAATTATGATAATCCCTATCTTGCGTTATTTTTAAAACTAGAGTTGAAGCATTTGCTAATAACAAGTCATTTTCTGATTCAATATTATCATATTTAATTTCTACTAATTTTGTAGTAATTCTTTTTATTGTATTTGATTGATTCTGAATCGTTTGATTCTGACATTCAGCTGCCAAAAAATTTATAATATATGGAGTTTTTATTCGCAAGTTAATTAAATTGGTTGCAATACTATTTTCAACTTCAGTAAGAGCTACTTCCTGTTTGCCATTTTGAACTCCAAGCTCCATGCCATAAAAGCTCTTAAAGCTTAAAACTAAAAAAAATAAGAAAAACATTTTTAATTTATTCATTTGTTAACCTTTATTTATCAATTCCAATACTTTTTTCGGGCTACCATCTATAGCGATTTCTTTATCTTTTTCTATAGCAAACAAGCATGGAACAGAGTTAAGTAAAAAAATACCCAACAAAATTTGAGATTTTTTCATTTGGACAACCTCCATGATTCTAAACTAAATCATTTCCCAGATGATATTATTCTTATATTATACAAATTGCACATTTTGTCAATCGCCCAAAAAAAGCAATCTATTATTTTACAATATAAGCGCAAAATATAAACTAAAATGAAAAGTAAACCTTTAAAGGAAATTAAAAAATGAAAAATGCAAATAATCTGGTATGGATCGATTTAGAGATGACAGGTCTCTATCCGCAAACTGACGTAATTCTCGAAATTGCTACCATTATCACTGATGATAATCTAAACCCCCTGGCACCAAGCCTTTCATTGGTCATTCATCAACCTGATTCTATCCTTGAGAATATGAACGAATGGTGCAAGCATCAACATGCCTTATCAGACTTAACTGCAGAAGTAAAAAAATCCACCACTACGCTTGAGCAAGCGCAAGTAGAAACACTGTCACTTATTGCACAATTCTGCCCACCAAAAAAAGGAATACTTTGTGGCAATTCTATTTGGCAAGACCAAAAATTTTTAGAACGATATATGCCAAATATTAGCGCATATCTTCATTATAAAATGATTGATGTAACGAGTATCCAACAACTTATAAAACGATGGTATCCTGATGATCCTAATATTAGTTTTTTAAAAACAGAAGAACATCGCGCGCTGCCTGATATTTTAGAATCAATCGATGAGCTTAAACATTATAGAAAATATTTTTTTATTTAATGAGATTTTACAATGGAAGGATTTTTATTTATTAATAAGCCAGCCGATATAACTTCACATGATTGTATTAATCATATAAAAAAAATTTTTGGCAAAAAAATAAAAATCGGCCATGCAGGAACGCTTGATCCTTTTGCTACTGGGTTATTAATTATTGGTATTGGCCGCGCTGCAACACGGATACTTAAACATTTAACAAAAAGGCCAAAAGAGTATATATCTACAGGAAAATTGAATATTCTTACTGATACACTTGATAGAATAGGCACAACAGTCGAAGAAAAAAACATCACGATTAACCAAATGCAACTTATGAAAGCAATAAAACAATTCAGTGAATCATATGAACAAATTCCACCCAAATTTTCTGCGTTAAAATTTCAAGGAAAGCCTTTATATAAGCTTGCACGCCAAGGATTAGCAAACCTAGAAAAAATATTAGCGATAAAAAAGCGTACCGTTCATATTTATCGTATCGAATTACTTAATTTTGAATTCCCTTTTTTTACTATTAAAACAGAAGTTTCTTCGGGCACGTATATTCGTTCGTTGCTCTATGATATTGCACAGAAAATGGGAACCATCGCAACTACATGGGAACTGTGTCGCACCAAAATTGGTGATATTAATTTGGATCAAGCAATCAATTTAAATGAAATACAATCTTTTGAAGATATTGAAAACAATTTACACTCTATTGAAGGTATATTTTTAACTTAACGTTTTTATTATTAGCCCTTATGCTGTTGTATTGTTTTTCCCGCTCATATAGGGACCACTCATACTTCAGGTTTACAACCTTCGTCTTCAGATCCCCGATGAGCTACCGGAACCATTAAAGAAATGCGCGATGAAAAAATGAATAAATTTTTAAACCATTGAGCGAAACCTGTTTGAAGATCTGAATACAAGGATTATAATCCGCCGTATGAATGGTCTGAGTTTTTCGCGATAAATGATCCAACGTTCCGTTGGGGCCCTTGTGTTAAGGGTATTGGGCATGCAATACCCTTATGCCGTTTGGCCGGCATGAGGCCAATCTTACAAAATATCATGCAATGTATTAAGGATTAGGAGTAAAAAATATATTACTTTTATAAATCCTATGATCAATACTTGCATAGAGCTGTAATAATTCACTAATACTAGCACTTTTTAGATAAATTTTGCGTGCATGTGTATTTTTGATTTTATGCACTGGTGGCAAAGCGGGCCCAAGAATCTTTATCGAATATTTTTTTTCATTCACTGCTTTTTGTAAAAAAGTAACTAAATCTCGTGCATCTTTGACAACATATTCTTCATCACTAAATTTTAATTCAATTTCTGCCAATCGCATGGCTGGTGGATAGCCAACTTCTTTGCGTGTTTTTAATTCACGTTCATAAAAAGAAAGATAGTCGATCTCTGAAAGATATGAAAATAAATGGTGATCTGCCATTGTTTGTACAATCACTAAACTTTCATTCGATTGCCTTCCAGCACGACCAGCAACTTGAATTAATTGTTGTAATGCAATTTCTGAAGCATTGTAAAATGGAAAATGAATATTTAAATCAGCCCAAATAATACCAACTAAAGTAACTTTCGGGAAATGATATCCTTTAGTAATTGTTTGTGTGCCTACTAATATATCGATTTGACCATCTTCAAATTCTTGCATAGTCTCTTGCCATTTTTTTTTATTAATAGTGGTATCAAGATCTGCGCGCCCAATACGCGCTTCAGGAATTAATTTTTCTAATAATGCCACTAGTTGTTGTGTGCCAATTCCTTTTTTGAGCCATTGATCTTTTTTGCATGACGGACAATGTGTGGGCAAGCGAAACTCTATCCCACAATAATGACAAAGCAATTGATTATTTTGATGTAATGTTAAACTTACTGAACAATGTTCACAGAGCATTATAAGGCTGCACCCATGACATTGAACAAAGAAACTAAACCCACGCCTATTTAAAAATAAAATAGTTTGTTCTTTTTTTTCTAGTTGTTTACGTAATGCTTTTTCCAATTCCCAGGTAACCCAAAAGCAAGGACGCTTTCTGCTTTCTGTTAATTTTACCAGTTGAATTTTTGGGAAACTTCCAGCAAACCTTTTTTTTAATTGAAAAAAATGCCATTGTTTTGCTTTTACATTGTATAAAGAAGTAACTGATGGAGTCGCTGACCCCATAATGATAGGAATATTGTAAAGCTGTGCTCGCAATAGCGCCACTTCTTTGCTATTAATTCGCGGATGCTTTTTTTCTTGGAATCCAGCATCGTGCTCCTCATCAATAATAATTAAACCTAAATTTGAAATCGGCAATAAAATTGGCAAATGTACGCCAATAATTAATATCGGCTTACCAGTTAATAATTTTTTCCAAAGTAACCGTTTTTCTTTAATGCTTGTTGCTGAATGAAAACCAAAAATTGGAATAGAAGGATTTATTTGCTGTGTTAATTTTTTTATAAATTGTACTGCCAATGTGACTTCAGGTAAAAGTAAAATTGTGGTCTTTCCACTTTCAAAAGCTTTTTCTATGCATTTTTTATACACTTCAGTTTTACCAGAGCCAGTTACTCCATGTATCAAAGCTGGGGTATATGCAGCTTGCTTTATATGAGGCCGTAAAAAATCAACAATTTTTTGTTGCTCGTCAGTTAATTGAATATCCGCCGGTTGCTCTTGCAATTTAATATCGATAATTTTTTTTTCATTTGCTTCTTTTTGAAGCAAAAATTGCCGAATACGCTTGAAAAAATAAAGCACATCGATTTGATAATACCAAGCTACCTTTTTGATAAATGCATGAAATTGAATATCTTGAGGAAATTCTTCCACTTGCTGAACATTTTTTATAGCAAATTTAACTAATGGCTTTTCTTTAGTTATTTTTTCAACAATCGCCGGCAAAACTTGATTGCGGAGTGGTACTTTTACAATATTACCCACTACCATTTTTGCTATTAAATCTGACGGCACGCAATACCATAAATATTCAGAAAAACCTTTAAGTAACCGCACTTGAATAAACATTAACGCTTAATCCCCCTATTAACTTATTGTTATAGTTTACTAAAGACAGAAAAAACGCCAATTAATAATATTAAAATTCTAATCTTTTCTATTTACCTTTTTAACAAAAATATGTTTTATTAAAAATAAAGTTTTATATTAATGGAGAAAAAATATGTGTTTTTCTGCTTCTGCAAGCTTCACGGCAGGTAGTTTATTAGCTTTAATTGGTGGCTTTTCTCTTTATCAAGTGAAAAATAATCGATATTATTTGGTTGCTGCAATTCCTTTTTTATTTGCGATACAACAATTTTTTGAAGGTTTTTTATGGCTTTCTTTTACTAATAAATGGCTCGCTAGTTATCAAAACTTTTTCGTGTATGGTTTCTTGTTTTTTGCATTTGTGCTTTGGCCAATTTGGATACCAGTAACAATACAATATATTGAACCAAATAAAAAACAAAAAAAGTATATTTCTACTAATGTGGTATCAGGATTAACAATTGGCTTACTAACATTATTTTCATTAATTTTTTTAGGCGCAGATGCCTCAATTAAAAATAATCATATTTTGTATGAAGTACCAATTTCACCTTATTTTTCTATTCCCGGAAGCCTTTTATATATTTATGCTACTATTGTGCCTTTTTTTCTTTCATCAATCGATTGGACACGCCTATTCGGAGCAC
>JBBDJI010000005.1:17178-41748 GCA_040879965.1 Candidatus Babeliales bacterium
ACTTTCTTATATTATGAGTATAATTTTTTATTATAAATATTTAAATTCAGTATGGTGTTTTTTTGCCGCAGTATTAAGCATGCTTATAGTTGGGGTAATTTATCAAAATAATCATCCGAAATCACTGCATAATTCCAATTTCCAAAAGTAGCATATTACCCTAAAATCATCTGACAAATATGATAATTTAGGCTATACTGTTTAATAGACAAACAGAATGTAATCTATTTTTGGCCTTAAAGAGTTATTAGTGGAAAAAATTACCTCAAAAAAAACTGTATTTTTAATCGATGGCTCATCATTTTTATACCGAGCCTATTATAGCTTACGTCCATTGCATACCAAGCAAGGAGAACCAGTCCAAGCAGTATATAGCTTTATACGTATGATAAAAAAAATGATTGATGCCTTTAAACCATCGTATCTTACTTTAGTTTGGGATAGTAAAGGCAAAACAATACGGCATGAAGTATATCCTGAATACAAAGCAACACGTCAAGAACCACCAAGTGATCTTTTTAAGCAAAAAGAACACATCCAAGAATTTGCTGATTTAATTGGAATTACTCAAATTGCCCAATCAGGAGAAGAAGCTGATGATTTAATGTATTCAATTGCTAAAGATTTAGAAAAAAATGGCATGAATGCTGTTTTTGTTACTTCTGATAAAGATATGGGTCAGGCATTGAGTGATTCAATTACCATTTTTGATCCATTCAAAGATCAATTTATTGATGCTGAAGTTTTTGAAAAAAACATGGGTTTTTCCGTTAAAAAATTACCGTTTTATTTTGCATTGCTTGGCGATGCTTCAGATAATATTCCGGGTGTCAAAGGAATTGGAAAAAAAGGCGCCACTGATATAGTGCAGCAATTCGATTCTCTTGAAGATTTATATGAAAACTTAGATAAAGTAAAAAAAGAACGCACACGAAAAGCGCTTGAAGAACAAAAAAAAGAAGCTTTTTTAAGTAGACAGCTATTTTTACTTCATTATTGCCCATTAAATATTGATTTAAAAGATCTGACATTTGATCGCAATCAATGGATGAATGCTTTACCATTATTTGAAGCTTTAGAGTTCAAATCATTAGTTAAAGATATTCAAGGAAAACTTCCACTTGAAAAAAGACAAAAACTTTCTGAACTCAAAGGTTATACTTTTAAAACAATTATAACTGAAGCCGATCTTGCAGAGCTCTGCCAACAAATACAACAAGAAAAAATAGTAGCAATTGATACTGAGCTGAATGGGCTTGATCCTTTGCAGGATAAGTTAGTTGGCTTATGTATTTGTGTAAAAAAAGGCACTGCATATTATATTCCTTTTGGCCATGAGATGGCGGAAAAACAACTTTCACGCGATCAAGTGCTTAATGCATTTAAGCCTTTACTTATTGATCCCACCATAAAAAAAATTATGCATCACGCTAAATTTGATATGCTTGCACTTATTCATTATGGCATTGAAGTAAAAGGATTAATATTTGATACTTTAATTGCGGCTCATTTGATTACTGAAGACTGGCAGCGAATCGGCCTTAAATCTCTCTCTGAATACTATTTAAACGAACCGATGTTTACCTTTGCTGATGTGGTTACTAATAATGGTTATAAGAAATTTGGTGACTTGCCGATTGATTTAGCTACAGAATATGCCGCTTCTGATGCACACCAAACATTACAGTTAGAACCAATTTTACGTGCAGAACTTATTAAACAAAATATGTATACATTATTTGAAACAATTGAATTTCCACTTATTCAAGTATTATTTGAAATGGAAAAACAGGGCATTTATCTGGATACTGATATTTTGCAAAAAATTGATAAACAAGTAACTTATGATTTATCCGAAATAAAAAATCATATTACTGAGCTTATTGGCCCTGAATTTAAGAATATCAATTTAAATTCTCCCAAACAGCTTGGTCAACTGCTTTTTGAACAACTAAAGCTACCTCCACAAAAAAAGACTATGGGGCGAACTAGTTATTCTACTGACGTAGAAGTGTTAGAGGCACTTTCTGAATTGCATCCAGTACCAGCATTAATTGTAAAATATCGTGAGCTCTTTAAATTAAAAAGTACCTATATTGATGCACTTCCAACATACATTAATCCTGAGACAGGGCGTATTCACACTACTTTTAGTCAAACAGCGGTTGCAACCGGTAGGCTTGCAAGTTCGAATCCAAATCTACAAAATATTCCGACTGATTCGGCTCATTACAAAGGACTGCATTTGCGTTCTGCATTTAAGCCAAAAGAAGGAAATGTTTTTCTTTCCGCTGATTATTCACAAATCGAACTGCGAGTATTGGCATTTCTTTCTCAAGATGAAGCTTTAGTAAATGCATTTTTAAAAGGAGAAGATATTCATACTCGTACGGCTGCAAAATTATTTGATACCTCAATAGACAATGTTATAAGCGCACAACGTCAAATTGGTAAGCGAATCAATTTTAGTATTTTATATGGCTTAACACCATACGGTCTTTCTAAGGATTTAAAAATCCCATTTAAGGATGCTAAAATTTATATCGAAAAATATTTTGCGCAATATCCACAAGTATCTACATGGATGGATTCTATTATTGCCGAAACCAAAGAGCATGGCTATGTAACCACTTATTTTGGCCGACGCCGTTATATTCCAGGGATTTATGAAGAAAATAAAGTATTGTTTGATTTAGCACGCCGCATAGCTATCAATACTAAAGCACAGGGAACTGCCGCTGAGCTAATGAAATTAGGGATGATTAATTTGAATAAGGCATTAAAAAAAGAAAATCTGAACGCCAAAATATTATTGCAAATTCATGACGAACTATTAATTTCAGTACCTCAAAATGAACTGTCTCAGACTGAAAAAGTAGTTAAGCAAATTCTTGAAAATGTGGTTAATTGGAATGTGCCTCTTGTGGTATCAACACGATTTGGTAATGATTGGCAAGAAATTACAAAATAAAAAATATTTTTTAAGAAGTAATTTTAATTAAACAAATTAGAAAATTGATACAAACTTACTATAGCTAAAACAGCGCAAGCTACTCGAGCACCTGTCAAAAGAAACTTTTGAGAAAAGCAACTTGAATTTTGTTTTTTTTCATTGTCTACATCATCTGAGTTTGTTTTCATTTCATTTAACTGATTTGCTTTCTCATTATCAATCAAAGATAAAAAGCCTTTTTTTTGATTGTCGGAACCATTTGCTGAAAAAATACGATGTTTTATATCTGGTTCAATTAATGAAGTTAAATTATTTTTATTCAATATTTGATTTTGTATTTTCTCTAATTGAATTCCCTTAGCTTCAGCATAACCAATAAGAGTTTCTTTTTTATTATTGGTGATCTCTATAGAAGCGCCAGCCTTTAATAATATTTCTATAAGCTCCATATTCCGATTTTTTACTGCATAAAACAAAGGTGTTTTCCCTTGCCAATCGCGAAAATTTTTTTTTGCACTATTTGCAATCAAAAAATTTGTTAACTCTTTATGATTACGCTCCACTGCTATATGAAGCGGAGTCTTAAAAAATATTGAGCACGCATTAACATTTTTTGTTTTTATAAGTTCAGTTGCTTGATCAACAGTTAACCGTTCATCCAATAAACTTATAGCCGATATTTGATGAGGCCAATGTGTATCTATTTTTATTTTTTGTTCCATGCTATAACAAGTAAAAATGGTACAAAAAAAAGCCATGATAATAAAATATATTCGATTCATACAATCCTCCATAAATCATGTATATATTAAAATAGCCTTTTTTTACTGTTTTTTCAAATGGCATTTTTTGCGTTGAAATTGATGTGTCCCTTTTTGAATCTCAAAAAATTAATATTAGCGCTATTGCTCTTCTTTTGCATATTCTTTAAGTTGCGCCTCAAGGTCTCTAATTTTCTTATTGGCTTCTTGCAATTGCGCCTTGCAATGATTGAAATATTCTTCCATATCTTTTTTAAGTTGTCCCATCTTTGCTGAGGCAATTTTTAAATTTTTTAATTCTTTTTCATCTTCTGATTTTTCTATTTTTTTTTCTATCTCTTTGATGTAATCCATTATCTCAGATATTTGTTCTGTGCGAGGAGAAATACCAAGGAAACCTCGTAACATGTTATTGTTTTCAATCTCACTAACCCATACTTGATATAATAGAACCCTTTCTTTTTCTAATTCATCAATTATATTATTTAACTTATATTGTCTAAAACGATTAGAAAAACTATTGTCAACTTCTAATTTTTTTGAATTATCTGAAACATTTTTTTTATCTGCTTGTATATCTTTTAATTGAGTCAAATATTCTAGTGATTGATCTTCAGTTTCTTTAAGAATTTCTTCCAATTTTATTTTCTGTTCTTGAAGTTCTTTTAGTTCATTTTCTAATTTATTTTTTTCCACTTTATTTGAATTAGCTTGAACTGTTTGATTGCTTAGACTTTCATCGATAATTTTTTTCAATCTACTGATTTCGGCATTCTTTTTCGATTTATACCACAATGCACTAATCCCTGCAGCACTAACTACGGCAGCAGCACAAACCCATCCTGCTTTTGGATTTTGTAATGAATGCCCAATTGCTTGTACTGTTCCAGTTAACACATCAGAAAGCGTTACTTGAGGAACATATAAATTTTGCGGTATAAGCCAAGATGTAACATCAAACATTGAATCCATACTAAAAAATGGTTGTGTTTGATTTGATACGCCAAACATTAAGAGTAAAATTGTTAGAAATATTTTTTTCATTTTCTTATAACCCCACTTATTTTTTTACTTTTTTATTGCATTAAGATTTATTGGTTGCTCTTGCAATAATAATTGGTTATTTATTTTTTTTTTCTCATCATAATAATCAATACATCTCTCCAGAGTGGCCTCACATTTTTGTAAAACATCTTTTCGATCTGATAAATAAATTATCTGAGCTTGTTCTATTTTAGATTTCCAATAGTTTTCTTTATTCAGAAGTTGCTTCTCTAAATCTTGCACTTCTTTATCACGTTTTGATTTATACCATAAAGCACCAATACCAAGTAATGCCGCACCTGCAGTAAACCAACCGGCACGAGAATTTTGGAAATATTGCCCAATCGAACTCAAGCTATTTGCTGCAATTTCAGTTGCTGAAATAAATGGCGTATAAATTACTGAAGGTACAGTCCATGAAACTGCATCATAATTTGTCCAATTTAAACCCCAAATAGGGTATGAGGTCGTTACATTACTCAAGAATCCACTTATTAGAATTCCTATTATTAGTTTCTTTTTCACAATTTCACCTTTTTTTAAGGATTAAAATATTTTCTCAAGAAAAATTCGCTTAAAAATAATCTGTAATTTCTCTTATTAATTCAAAACTAACAAAATTAACAAAATTGTCAATTAAAATAATTTCATATAGAAAATTAACAGTTAATTTGCTTTTTACATATTTTTCCTAAATTATTATCTTATTATTTTATTTTTTCTCTACATAGAATAAAAAAAGGATAATCCTCATGGAAACCATAAAATCTTCTACTAGCACCCCTAATTCAGCACAAGAAACCATTATTAAGCTTGATCCTTTGGGTGATGGTATAAGCTCTCTAGAGCTTATCAGAGTTTCTGGCTCAGATCTTGATATTGTGAATGCTGCACGTGTTTCTTATGGAAAATTATCAACAACCTTAAGTGATCGGGATCAGAATTTAATTAAATTTTTGATGGAACATCGTCATACAAGCCCTTTTGAGCACAATCAACTCTCATTTCGGGTAAAGACACCAATTTATGTGCAACGCGAATGGATGCGGCATCGGATGAACTCATTCAATGAAATTAGCTACAGATTTGTAAAGGCCAAAGTAGAATTTTATATACCTCGCTATTGGCGCCGCCAAGATACCGCAAATAAGCAATCTTCGATAGGCGCATTTGAGGATAATCAATTACGAGAACTCTATATCAAAAACCTCCAAGCAAGCTATAAGGCATATGAAGACCTACTTGAGCAAGGGGTAGCGCGTGAACAAGCAAGGGGATTATTACCGGTCTGCATTTATACGGAATTTATTTTTACCTGCAATCTTCATTCGCTTATGCATTTTTTAAAATTACGTCTTGACCAAGGTGCTCAAAAAGAGATTCGCGCTTATGCCTTTGGCTTATTAAAACTTGCAGAACCATATTTTCCGATTGCTCTAACAGAATGGAAACGAACTCAAATGCCCAAAATCGACAATGAGGGTTGGAGCCTTGACTTTATAAGCAATTTGAGTAATAATAAGCAATGAAAACTTATCTTTTCTTAATTAATCAAGTTAGTTATTTTGTCATGTATAAGGAAAAGCGATGGCAACTAGTAAATCGGGTGGTTCTACCCAAAATGGTCGTGATAGTATAAGCAAAAGACTTGGCATTAAATTATTTGATGGGCAAGTGGTAAATGGTGGAGAAATTATTGTACGTCAGCGCGGTACTCGTGTGCACCCAGGTGCTTCAGTAGGTCATGGTGGCGATGATACATTATTTGCTAAAAAAGCCGGAGTGGTTAAATTCCATTATGGCCCTAAAGGACGCAAATACGTATCAATAATTTCACAATAAATTATTAAACAATGAGTAACCGATCAAAAGTTGATTTCTCATAAAATTCTTGATAAGTCTTTATATGATTCTAAATAAATTTTTTATTAGCGACACCTCTTTTTATTCATACGCTGGAGAGTTGCATGATTGATTTTCTGAAATATCGATATATTTGTGCGTCATTTTCACTTTTAATGATACTTACTTTTGCTGGAGTATTTACTTATAAAAGAAGTACAACAGGACAAGCATTCACTTACAGTGTTGATTTTACTGGCGGCACACAAGTTTTATTTAAATTTGATAAACCTGTCAGTAGTGCTGAAATTATCGATACCCTAGAAAAAAATGGATGGTCTGGTGCAATTACTCGTGAATTTGGAAAAAACGAAGTTCTAGTTCGTGTTAAAGAATTTTCTGGCGATGTTGCAGGGCTCGGTGAAAAAATTAGGACAGTATTAGCAAAAAATTTCAATACTCAAGTTTCTATTTTACAAATTGACAGCATAGGGCAAGGAGTTGGTGAAGCATTAACTTGGAACTCTATAAAAGCGGTGACTATTGGGCTCATTTTAATGCTTATATATATTGCATGGCGCTTTTGGTCTATTGGTTATGCGCTTGGTGCAGTTATAGCATTATTTCATGATGCAATAGCAATTTTATTATTTTTCCTGCTTTTTGATAAAGAAATTTCAATAAATGTTATTGGTGCAATTCTTGCTGTCTTAGGTTATTCGATAAATGATACAATCGTTATTTTTACGCAAATAAGACAAAATATAAAAGCGATGCCTAATGTGGCTCATGATCAAGTAGTAAATATAAGTTTGAACCAAACATTACGTCGTACTATTTTAACCAGTGTATCAACCGCATTAATTGTACTGGCTCTCATCATTCTTGGCGGGGAAGCGCTCCGAGATTTATCAACTGCATTGCTTATTGGTATAATCTTTGGCACATATTCTTCCATTTATATTGCGAGTCCGGTAATGTTATTATTCAATAAAGAAAAATAAATCGAATAATAAAGTAAAAAATAACATTAAAACTATTGCAGTAGATATTTCAATTTTAATATTATTGAAATATCTACCAGCATTGTATTCTAATCTGTCTTTACTGCGTCAACATTAAACTACAAAGTACTAACAGAGTTTTTTTATAGGAGAATTATTTACAATGACCTTCGAAGAATTAAAACAAATGAGTCTTGCTGATTTAAATTATCAAGCGAGACGATTAGGTGTTATTGGAGCAAGTCTTCTAACAAAAGACGAGCTTATTAAACGTATTATTGAAATCCAAGAACATCCTGATAAAGATATTGAAGTTGAGGGGGTATTAGAAAAATTACCTGATGGCTTTGGATTTTTACGTTCAGCCAGATTCGATTATATTTCAGGACCGGATGATATTTATGTTTCACCATCACAAATTAGACGTTTTGGCCTTAAAACAGGTGATACCGTAAAGGGTATTATTCGTAAGCCAAAAGAAGGTGAAAAATATTTTGCACTATTAAAAATTAGCACCGTAAATGGTGTTGATCCTTCTGTATTAGGTGATCGGCTTATTTTTGATAGGCTTACTCCATTACATCCTGAAAAAAAGTTTACTCTTGAATCAAATCCTAATTTTATTTCAACTCGCTTAATGGATATTTTTACCCCAATCGGTAAAGGGCAACGTGGTCTTATTGTTGCACCACCTAAAACAGGTAAAACGGTTTTATTAAAAGAAATCGCACAAAGTCTTTTGAGTAATCACCCTGAAGTTTACTTCATAGTTTTACTCATCGATGAACGTCCTGAAGAAGTTGCTGATATTCGTCGTTCTATCAAAGGAGCTAATGCTGAGGTTATTAGTTCTACATTTGATGAACCTGCAGAACGGCATGTACAAGTAGCAGAAATCGTATTAGAAAAAGCAAAACGTCTTGTTGAAGTTGGCAAAGATGTAGTGATTATTCTTGATTCTATTACTCGTTTAGCGCGTGCTTATAATACTACTATGCCTGCATCAGGCAAAGTATTAACTGGTGGTATTGATGCAAATGCGTTACAAAGACCAAAGCGATTCTTTGGTGCTGCTCGAAATACTGAAGAAAGTGGATCATTAACTATTATTGGTTCTGCATTAGTAGAAACCGGTTCCCGTATGGATGAAGTTATCTATGAAGAATTTAAAGGAACCGGCAATATGGAACTTCATATGAGCAGAAAACTTTCAAATCGTCGTATCTTCCCAGCATTCGATTTATTAGTTTCAGGTACTCGTCGTGAAGAACTATTATTACCAGAAGATGAATTAAATAAATCTTGGGTATTACGCAAATTCTTATCAACTATGAATACCATAGAAGGCATGGAATTCTTAATTGATAAAATGAAAAAACATAAAACGAATGCTGAATTCTTTGAATCAATTCAAAGGAAAAATGGTGCTACTCCTGCTGCGGCATAGTTTGCAGAACTATCACTAATATTTATCTTATGTATAATTAAAAATAAGTATTTACGATCAACTTTAGAAGGAAGCGCGTGGCTAATACAAATTCTATACTTTCTAAATTTCCTGATTATGAAGTTGTCATTGGTATTGAGGTACATGTTCAGTTAACTACTAAGAGTAAAATATTTTGTTTGTGCTCTAATGAAGTAATTAAAGATCCAAATGTGAACATTTGCCATATTTGTACCGGGCATCCTGGTGTTTTACCAGTATTAAACAAAAAAGTTGTTGATTATGCAATCATGGCTGGGTTAGCAACTAATTGTAGTATTACGCGCCTATCAGAATTTGACCGTAAACATTATTTTTATCCTGATTTACCAAAAGGTTATCAAATTACACAAAATGATAAGCCTATTTGCTCTGAAGGATATGTAAATATCAGATTAGAAGATTTAAGTAAAAAACAAATACGTTTAATGCGTATTCATATGGAAGAAGATGCGGGAAAAAGCATTCATGCTACAGAAACTGAAAGTTTTGTTGATTTGAATCGCGCCGGCACCCCATTGCTTGAAATGGTAACTTATCCTGATCTTGCAAGCGCCTATGAAGCAAAAGCGTATCTAAAAGCATTACGCTCCATCGTTCAATATTTACATATTTGTAGTGGAAATATGGAAGAAGGTGCATTCCGCGCGGACACCAATATTTCGGTACGTAAAAAAGGCGCATCTAAACTCGGTACTAAAGTTGAATTAAAAAATATTAATTCATTTAAATTTATTGGCGATGCAATTGAATACGAAATCGAACGACAAATCGGTCTTTTGCAAGAAGGACAACATATTCAGCAAGAAACTCGCCTATGGGATACTAAAGAACATATAACAAAACCGATGCGTATTAAAGAAGAAATGGCCGATTATCGTTATTTTAAAGAGCCAGATTTACCACTTATCGAGATTAATGAAGAATGGATTAATCGCATTAAAAGTTTAATACCTGAACTTCCTGAAAAAAAATTTGATCGGTTTTGTACTCAAAAAGGCTTAACTCCTTATGAAGCAGAAATTTTGGTTGAAGATCTTGAGCTTGCCAATTATTTTGAAGAGGCAACAAAATATACGGATAGTAAAAATCTGATCAATTGGATTTTGCGTGATCTTTTGGGCTATCTAAAAGAAGAAAAAATACCATTAGTATCCTGTAAAGTTACTCCAAACAAGCTAGCACAAATTGTTGATTTAGTTGAAAAGGATGTAATCAATAATCAAGCGGCAAAGCAAATATTTGAAATAGTTGCTAAAACAGGAAAAGATCCTTTGACCGTTGTAAAAGAAGAAGGTCTTGAACAAATTGGCTCAACTGAAGAACTTGAACAAGTAGTACTTTCCATCATAAAAGAAAACCCTGCAAAAGTAGAACAATACAAATCAGGAAAAGATAAACTTTTTGGTTTTTTTGTTGGACAGGCAATGCAAAAAACTCAGGGCAAAGGAAATCCTAAAATCTTACAAGAATTATTGAAAAAACACCTTTCCTAGCTAACCTACCTTAAAAAATTTAATTATAGGGAATAATTCATGGAAAAAAGAATTATTCCCTATTTTTTTGCCAAAATTGAGAAGTAAATTGCAAAAAAGGCTCTCAAATGAGCTTTTTCTTCTGATGATTTTTTTCAACTTGCAATTTTTTAAATAATTTATATACTTATAATAACTCATTATTTCTTTCTTCCTGCAAATTCTTATAAAAATTGAGGTTACAATATGAAATTATTAAGAAAATTACTTATATTTTGGTTCTTGATCATCTTTCCTCTCAATCTTCTTACGATGGAAATAGATCAAAACCCAATATTACTGCAAAATATTCCATCTTTGAATTTAAAACAAATATTCGGTTATAATTCGCAAAATCCAGAGACTTACTTAAGAAGATTACAGTTTTTTGCAAGTGCATTGCTATTCCAACATAAATTTATATTATTATTTAATGAATACACCAAAGATACGATAGATCAACAAAGTATTGAACTTGATTATTACAATTTTTTACGCTCCAAGTCTTTCGTTACTATACATGATCCTTATTCATCAAGTAGTCAATATGGCTTTAATATTTTATTCAATATTACTTCACCAGAAGCCATTAATATTACTATGCGTTATAAACCATTATTTCTTGATTCTTTTTCAAAGGATGTAGATAACGTATCAATTGCAATACATTTCCAAAATAAAGAAACTATTGAAAATAACATACGTGAAATTGAAAAGGGAAAATATATTAGCTTAATTGAAAAATGGCAACAAAGCACTAATGAAGAAGTTCAATTTATAGGAAATTTTCTAGCAAAAACTAAGAATCAAAACAAAAAAATTGGAAAAGCTAATCAATCACGAGAAGCTTTTTCGCAATTATTTAACGATCATAAAAAATCCTTTAAATCAATTATAAATTTTATTAATCGCCAATCACTTCAAAATAAATCTTTATTTAAAAGTTATTTTGAAGCAGAAAAAGCATTTATAAGCTGGACAAATAAAATTTTGAAAGAGATGGATACCACAACATTTAGTGATCAATGGGATACACAAGATTGGAATTTTCATTCAAAATTTAAAAATATAGGTGAAAATTATTATCAATATGTATTGTCTATTGATGAATTATATAAAAAAATCAAAAAAGAACTGTCCAATATTATTTTTGAATACATTAAAAAGGATAAAATTGAAGGACAAAAATATAAATTATATTTAAATATCCCTATCTCTATAGAAACTGCAAAAAAGCAGCAATTACCGCTTGAATTGTTAACTGAAATAGAAAAACAAAATATTATAGTACAATTAAATAATCTAAAAGAACAAAATGCTATAATTGAAACTGATAGTAGCCCAAAAAATGAAATAACTGAAATAGAAAAAGAGCAATTAACAGTAAAGAAAAATATTGCAAAGAAAAGAAAAACAAAGAAAAAGAAAAAATATATAAAACAAAGCAATAATATTTATGATATTGAAAATACCATAGAGCAAAATGAATCAAAAAATGAAATAATTGCTCCATCAAATATCCAAATAGATCCGCAAATTAATGATGATATTGAACAAATTATTGAAGAAAATAATGAACATATTTCAATTAATGATCCAAATAATGAAATTAAAATTTTAATATTTAAAACGGATCAACAAAATCAACCTACTATTAATGCTACAAATCCAAATTATACCCATTGGGTTAAAGCATGGTTTGAAAATCCACAAAAAACTTTATTTGATCAAGGGTATTCTGATGAAACAAGTAAAAAATATACGCATCCCGATTTTCGTAAAAAAACGATAATCACACATGCCTTCAGTCAACTTGTAGATACTTGCTTAACCGATTGGGCAAAACAATCGACTACTGCAAGTCGTATTACAAAAAATAAAAAAGATATCCTGCTTACACTTCCTGGTTGCATCTATTACAAAAACAATCAATGGGAAACAGGGTTATTTACCTATATAGTTGATAGCCAAACAGGTGAATGGTATCATCGCAACTTTGTTTCACGATCTGGGAAAGAACTCATTAATGAGTATTTCACAAAAGGATTCTACGAAGTTGAATTTCCACCTCTTAGTACAAAAGCTCCTTAAGACTTCCATTGCTTTCTTTTAATATCTTTGTTTATTCTAAATATTAAGCAATCGCTTAAAAAAAGGAGATTGAATGAAGAAATTTTTTAAAAAAGATACGCCGCTTGGTCTTGACGAACAAAATAAAAACCGCCGAAGATCTATGAAATTTAATGAAAGAATCAGCACTATTGGCCGCAATATGAGCCGTGGTGCAGCTAATATTTTTAAAATTATTAGAACTCGATGTAAATGGGGCAATAAGCAGTTATGGGGTACGCGAGAAGGTGGAAAACCACGTATGCCTTTAGATAAATCATCGAAACAAAAAAAGTAAAAATAAGTATTTAAAAAATGAGATTGATTTTAAAAGCGCTTATTGCAGCACTTTCATTATCATTGCTATCCATCACCACCTATCAAATATTATCAACAAAGAAAAATATCGTAATAATTGGTTTTACCGGAGATGTTATGCTTGGCAGGCTCGTTAATGAAAAACTAAAAGAAACCTCACCAACATATCCTTGGGGCAATATTTTACCACTCTTAAAAAAAACTAATCTAAATATCATAAATTTAGAAACTGCGATTACTGCACATACAAAAGCAACCCCAAAAGTCTTTAATTTTCGTACCGATCCTGAGCATGTTGAAACACTAAAAAAAGGCAATATTGAAGTCGTTAATTTGGCTAATAACCATATTTTGGATTTTGGCAAAGAAGGACTTTATGAGACGCTGAATGTATTAGAAAAAGCTCATATTAAATATGTAGGTGCTGGCAAAAATATTCAAGAAGCACAAAAAGCCGTCATTATTGAAAAAAAGGGTATAAGATTTGGCATAATCGGTTTTACTGATAATGAACCAGACTGGAAAGCTACTGCAGCTAATCCTGGTACAAATTATATAAAAGTAGGCGATATTGATATAGTCCAAAAAGTTGTCAATAATGTAAGGTCACAAGTCGATTTTCTTATTGCCTCAATTCATTGGGGGCCAAATATGCGTGAAAAACCAACACAGGAATTTATAGATTTTGCACATCAAATGATTGATGCTGGCATTGATATAATTCATGGGCATAGCGCGCATATTTTCCAAGGCATAGAAGTATATAAAAATAAATTAATCCTGTATGACACCGGTGATTTTATTGATGACTATATGATTGATCCAAAGTTGCGTAATGATATTTCATTTTTCTATGAAGTTTATATTGAAAAAAATGCCCTCAAAAAACTCAAATTAACTCCAGTTTATATTGAAAATATGCAAGTAAATCTAGCAGCAGGCAAAGAATATGAATGGGCTATTAATCACGTTCAACAATTATCTAAAGAATTTGATACGCAAATTAGTAATGAAGGTATTTATCAATTTAAATATTGATTCTAAAGTAATCCAAATTATATATTGATTAATGAAATGAAAAAAGGAGAATACCATGTTGGATCATTGTACTTATGATAAAGTCAAATTATTACATGAACTAAGCTGTATCGTTTGGTTTATTGAAAAACATGCTAAAATTGATGCAAAAAATGATGGCGACACGGAATTTGCCAATATAGTCAAAAAGTTGGCACCAGACTTAGAAAAATATATAGATCAATTGTACGAGCTTTTATAAAAAAAAATAATTTCTCACTCTTTTACAGCTTGGTTTTCAATTAAAAACTTAATTGCTAGCGCTTGATTATATTCATTTTTTGCAGAACCATTTTCAAATGCGAGAATTGCCGTATATAAACCGCTACCAATTAATGAAAAATTACCAGCAATATTCAGTGCGTAACCTACTTTTTCATTTACTTCTTGCGTATCTTTATTGCCGAATATTGTTGATTCATAGACAATCTTACCAAAACCAAACAATACCCCTGTTACACCTGCAAATAACTTTCCTCTTCTGCCTCTATTACCCTGCCAGCTAAGATTTGATTTTGCACTTATTATATTTTCATTTGCTGCATCAAGTGCCTCTTGCAAAAAATCTGTATTTTTTCTTTTATTCCGAAATATTAATCGAGAATTTTCATAATCTTTAAAGCTTTCTATCACCTTATTTAATTGTTTTGTATTAATTGCATTAATAATTTTTGTATTCCGTCGCTTAAGTTGTTGTTCGATAGTCTCTTGCGGTATTAAATCAGATGACTCTTCTAATATCATTGCGCATATATCAAAACAAAAAAATAAAATAAAAAGATATTTCTTGTGCAACATTTTCTCTCTCCTTAGTTCCACCTCGTGATGAGCATAGACACTGAATAATAAAAAAAACAAGAAAATTTTTTTTAATCAATAAATACTAAATAGGTTTGCCTTTTTTTTAATGAGCTCTTCACGACATAAATCTTGCAATATGAATTGCATACGATCATCTTGAATCATATCATTGAGTTCTTGATAAGTTATAACTGGCTGCACAGTAAGAATTTTTAAAATCATTCCACGTATTTGGCGGTCCGAGCCCTCAAACTTACTTTGCTTTAAATGATGTTTACTTTTTCTGCTAGGATTAGGAAATTTTTTTTTAAGCATTACCCCATAATCCATCAATGCATAATACCATTGACGAGCGTTTTTTTGCTCTATTGTTTGCTCAATTAACGGAAAAATTTCATTATCGTGCACTTTTTCTTGATTTAAAAAAAAGAAATGAATAAAAACAGCCCGAATATTCGTTTCAATAAAAATGGTTGGTTGATTGAATGCAAATGCACAAATAGATGCCGCAGTTGCTTTACCAATTCCAGGTAAATTAATTAATAATTCCGGATTATCTGGCAATATTCCATCATATTCAGTAATCACTTTTTGAGCCAATTTATGCAAAAATAATGCCCGGCGATTATAACCTAAACCCTGCCATACTGTTAAAACATCCCGCAGTGGTGCTTGTGCAAGTACAGAAAAATTGGGAAATTTTTCAATAAATATTTGATACTTATCATCTACTCGATAGGTTTGCGTCTGTTGTAACATAATCTCTGAAACAACTACATGATAAGGATTAGTTGTTTCGCGCCATGCAAAAGAGCGGCCAAAAGCATGAAAATAATCCCAAATAGTTGTTTTAAATGAATTAAGTTGTTCTTTATTTAATTTATTTTGTTTTTGCATTTTGTTATAGAACGTTTTTTAATTATAGTAATTTATAGCTTTTTTTAATTTTAAAAAATTATGAGGTTTTTGACTATGAAAAATATAAGATATCAGTTAGTAATCATCTTTTTATTTGTAACTTCAAATAATGTATATTCTATGCAAACACTTCAAGAATTTCGCAATAAAATTTACTCTGTTATTTGGCAATTAAGTTCAGATAATCAGATTACACAAGCTATTGAACAAAGAGATATTGAAAGTGTTAAAAGTGAAATTATTAAAAAATTTAACATTAGCTTTTTAGATCCAAAATTAAATTGTGATGAAAGTGAAAAAGCTCTTTTAAATGAGTTTTGTAATAAAAGTATTTTAGCTCAATTAGAATGTGAAAAAATCCATAACAAAAGAAAACAAATTTTACTTGAGCACACTGCAAACTTTTTTCTTCTATTGACAATACAAGGTCTACTTGCTTATACCATTTATCAAATTGGCTGGAATCCTAAAAGTATTTCAAAAAGCAGTGTACAAGCATTATTTCTGCTCATAATATGTGTTTCAAGCTATAAGCAATATCCCAAAATAAAAGAATTTAAGCATGCACTTTTTTGTAATCCAGATCATTTAGAAAATGCAAAACAGATATGTACTTATTTGAAAATTAAACAAAGCTAATAAATCGCATATAAAAAGTAATTCACTATCTCAATTAATTTTTAAATTCTTCCAACTAGAATTCAAAGAGCCAAAAAACACAGCTTTATTTTTAGTCTTCAATTTGAAATTTTACAAGGTTCTTTACTTTACTTTTATCTATTTTTATACTAAATTACTATTTATAATAGTTAATCTCAATTGGTTTAAGGATTCATTTAATGAAAAGAAATAAAATATTGAAAGCAATAATATTATTAGTTTGTATACCTTCTTATATACATTCAATATCATCTCCTTTAGATTTTTTTAAAAAACAAGATCTTAGTGATCAAAAAATAATTAGCGTAATTAATGTTAATGATGCAGACCAATTTAAAAATTTATTCTCTACAAAGTTCAAAATTGATAAATTGGATATGGTTACCAATGATAAAAAAGTTGAATTAGATAGTAATTGCCCAAATTCTTTACTATTATACAAAAAAAAGGCTACTGAGCAGGAAGAAAAATGTGAAGATTTTAAAAATAATCGAATAAAAAAACTAATTCTATATAGTCTTGCTAGCACTATAACTGGGCTTTTTAGCATTTGTTCTATATATTGCATAAAAAATTTATGGCAAGCAAACATTAGTGGAACTTATTATTTAGGTATTAAAACTGGGATTGCTATGGCTGGATTAGCAACCTATTCAACATATAAAAACGCAAAAAACTATATTTTTGCTTATAAAGCTAAATCTAATTTAGAAAAAGCACAAAGCATAAACGATTTTCTTAAAAGATGCACAATAAAATCTCAATAAAAAAGCCAGAAAAATATTTTAAGTCCCCAATAACTTGGGGACTTTTTTGTAATAAATTATTAATTTTTTTTCTATCTACCAACTTGAATCCAACACATACGATCCGATTTGAGTACTTTTTTTACCGCTTGCTTAATATCATCAACCGTAATTTTGGATAAATCATCAACTCGTTTATCAGAATAATCAAATGGCAACTTACATTGTTTTAGATATAAAAAGGTTGATGCAATTGATCTATTTTTTGCATATAAATCATCAATCGAATATAAAATCATTCTTTTTGCATCTTCAACTTCTTGTTCAGTAATACTATCTGCTACATTATTAATAATATTTTCAATTAACTGTTTCGTTTCATTTATTCTGTTATTAGAAACAATAGTATTTATATAAGTAAGCCCTTGCTGATTATCCGCATACGCTAATAAGGATCCATTAATCGTATAAAAAACTCCTGTTTGTTGACGCAATTGAAAAAGCCTTGATTGCATGCCCGAGCCAAAAATTTGGTCAAAAATTAACAACTTATCATAATCCTCATGATTACGATCAATAGATTGACCAGCATAAATTAATACCGTTTGATCACGATCTAAGTTTTGATATATATCTTCTAACTTATCAATTGATGATACGTTATAATCTAAATCTTCAATGGCATCTCCTTGCCAGGCACTGAATGTTTTTTCAATTAATGCTCGCAAATCATATTCGGCTATATCACCAACTATCGCAAGGGTTGCTTTATATGGCGTAAATACTTTTTTATAAAAATTAATCAAATCATCTCTAGTAATATGCAATAAACTTCCAGGATTTCCTAAGAGATTTTTGCTTAACGGGTGTTTTTTATAAAAATATTCTCGCACTAATTGTTGCGCAATTGAAGATGGGTTGTCTAAAAATTGATAATAATCTGACAGAGCTTGTGCACGCACCTTCTCTAATGATTGGGCTGGAATAGCCGCCTGCATTCCTAATTCAGATATTAAGGCTAACCCTTTTGATAAATCTTCTTTTAACACAGACATACTTATTATGCCTGGTGAAATTTGCAATGAAATACCATGGGATTCTAATAGGTAAGCAAACTCTTGTGCAGTATAATTTTTAGTTCCTTCATAAAGCATTTGAGATAGAAATTTATATAACCCAGGTAATTCATCAGAATCATAATCTGCATTTGCTTTTAATTTTAATTGTATCGATATTTTTGCAGTTCGTGGATTATGATGCGAAAGTACTTCTAAACCATTATCTAAAGTAAATACAGTTGGCTTAGGAAAAGATTTTTTTTGTACATCATAAATTTGTACATTTTGGCTATATCGTGGTTGCTCCACTTCTGATTCTCGTATATGACCTGCTAAAATCTTCGCATCTTCTAAATCTGATTGATGCTGTAAATGCATCCATTCAGTACGCTCCGCATTATCGATAAGCAATAGTAAACCTTGATGCATAATTGACGGACGAAAATGTTGTTTTAATATGTTTTTTATTTGTTCATTCGTTTTATTAACCAGATAACGATGCTTGAAAAATTTTTTTGGATTTTGCGTTGCTAAAAATGATTCGCCAATCATCTCTGCTTGTTTAAAGTTGCTTTCTAACGCATCATAAAAGCGCGCTTGCATTATTTTGCTTGCACGCTTTAATTCTGTTTCTTGCAAGCCATTTAATTTAATCTCATCAAGTTCTGTTACAATTGCATCAATAATCTGAGGAATTGCATTTTGATTTTTTGGTTCAAAAATTAACAAGAAAAGATCATGATCAAATAATCCCAAGCGCACACTATCAATTGAATTAATGGTTTGCAGCTCATCAACAAATTTTTTATGTAGCCGAGCACTTTTACCATTTGTTAATACACATGATAAAAAATCATATATATGAGATTTTTTTTCTTTTATACCAGGAATTGTAAATGCAAGCATCACCAATGGTCTGTGCACATCGCGATATAATACTACCGTTTTTGCAATTAAATCTGCACTCAAATAATGTTGCTTTTTTTCATATTCCCAATGTGGTGCAATGGCACCAAATGCTTTTTGGGCTGCATCAATAGCTTCATCAGCATTAACATCACCGACAATTACTAATGCTGCATTGTTTGGTAGATAATGTTTTTTATAAAAAGCATGCAATGCTTGATCATCAACTGACCATAAATCTTGTTTATACCCAACAACCGGAAAATGATAAGGATGATCAGGGAAAATAGCTTCTATTAATTTTTCTAGTAACGTCCGCCCATAATAGTCTTTATACATTTTTAATTCTTGTACAACCGTTTTCATTTCTGCATTGAGTAAATCTTTTTTGAATGTACAGTTGTTCATGCAATCTGCCATAATTGGCATAATTTCACGCCAATTTTCTTTAGGTACATTAAAATAATAACGAGTCCAATCAAAACTCGTAGAAGCATTACATTGCGCTGATAATTTATGTGTAATAAAAGGGATATCAGTTTCTGAAAGGTTATTAGTTCCTTTAAAGATCATATGTTCAATTAAATGCGCAAGACCTCTCTGGCCATCACATTCATCTTTTGAACCCACATGATACCATAACTGCATAGAAACTTTTTCGGATGTATGTACCGGGCAAACTAAAACTGTCAAACCATTCGGTAATACTTTTTTAAAAATAAGTGGTGCTTGGTTGGCTAAAGCTGAAACATTTACCAATAACAACAAAAATGAAAAAAGCTTATTCATACTACTCACCTTTTTTTATATATTAAATACGCCCAACTTTTATACGAATTAAATGGTTGGTATCAAGCACACTACGTGCTGCTTGCATAATTGGTTCTGCTTTAATTTCCGCCAAATACCGTGCACGATGATCAAAATAATCTTCTGGTAATTTAAAGTGTTCAAGAAAAATAAAACTACTCGCAATATGTAAATTCGTTGCAAAATTATCAATCATTGAATGAGCTAATGCATCTTTTGCTTCTTGTAATTCATGTTCTTTAATATAAGTACTTGCCTTATTAATAGTTTCAATAATCGCTTCTTCAGCCTCAGCAAGCCTATCTAATGAAACAATCGTTTTAATAAATACCATACCGGGTTGTTCATCAGTATGCGCTAATAATGAACCACCAATCGTATAAAATAATCCGGATTGCTCACGTAATTGAAATAAGCGTGAGCTCATTGAACCAAGAACACCTCCAGAAAAAATCTGATCAAATAATAATAGTTTATCAAACCGGGGATCAAATCGTGAAACTGATAACCCAGCAAAACATAATACTGTTTGATCTCGCACAATAGGATATTTGATTTCTTCTTGTTTAAGTGGAGAAAGTAATGGAAATTCAATTGGCTTAAGTGATGGCCCCTGCCAAGTACCTAATGTATTTTCTAATAACTTTAAAATTGGATAACTTTCGATATCACCAACGATTGCCAAAATAGTATTTTTTGGCGTTATAAATGATTCATAAGCTTTGAGTAAGTCATTTTGTGCAATACTCATGACTGAGTCAAGGTCACCTAATACTTTTTTGCTATAAGGATGATTTTTATAAACCTGATCGCGCGCTAATTGATTTACAAAAGCAGCCGGATTATCCCAGTAATCTTTTAAATCTGCCAAAACTTGTGAGCGAACTTTTGAAATAGCATAAGATTCAAAAGTCGCATTAGTTAAAACCTCTAACAAAAGATCAAGGCCTATTTGCAAATCCTCTTTGAGCATGCTTAATGTTATTTGTCCCGGCGTAATACTTAAGCTCATCCCCCTAGATTCAATTGCATCAGCAAGCTCTGCTCCCGTATAATGTTTTGTTCCTTCCACCATCATTGCACACATAAATGCATTCAATCCTTGTTGATCAATAGGATCATAATAATGTTTTGCTTGCAATGAAAGTATCAACTCAATTTTTGGCACATTGGGATTATGATATGAAAGTACGGTCACCTCATTTGATAGCTTATTTTTTTCAGCACGCGGGAATACAAAATCTTTTGGTTTTGCAATTTTAACTTTGTGAACTTGCATACCTTCTTCGACAGGCATTATGCGCTGAACTTTTGATAAAATACGTGCATCTTCTTGATCAGATCGTTGCTGAATAAACTCCCAATATTCTTTATCTTCCATTGCAAGCGGTAATACTGATCCTTTATGCATCAGCGATGAACGGAAATAATTTCTGAGAAGCTCATTTACTTTTTGTTCAATTTCTTGCAGCGGATGATCTAAGTAATTAAATAAGAACTCTTTATCACCCGTTGCTAAATACGCTTGACCGATAACATACGCCTGCTTTTGATTTCTTTCTAATAATGAAAGATATTGTGTTTGTGCCTGTTTTGTTGCTCGGAGTAGCTCTTCTTGGCTTACTCCTTTTTCTCGCATTGTTTGTAATTCTCGAGTAATTAAATCAATAATTTTTTCGATATCTTCATTATTTTTTGGCTGAAAATATATAAAAAATAAACTCTGATCAAATAAATCATAACAAAATGCTTCAACATCAGTTGTAAGTTGTAACTCATCAACGAGTAATCGATAAAGACGCGATGCTTTTCCAAGCCCTAAAATCCATGCTAATACATCTAAAAAATAATCTGTTCTAGATTCTGCACCAGGCACAACCCATGAAAGCATTACTATAGGCTGTTTGACATCTCTATAAATAATTACTGATTTAGAAATAATATCCGGGCTAAAATAAAAAGTTTCTTTTTTATAATCCGGATTTGGCTTAATTGAACCAAAATTCTTTTCTGCTTGTGCAAATACTTCTTCTGGCATAACATCACCAACTACTACTAGTACGGCATTATTTGGTACATAATGTTTTTTATAAAAATTTATTAGTGTCTCTCTTTTTAAACTCCATAGATCCTGTTTAAAACCAATAATTGGATAATGGTAAGGATGATCGACAAAAATAGATGATATCATTTCTTCAATTAAGCTTGAAGCATAATCATCGCGATACATTTTAAGTTCTTGAATAACTGCCTTCATTTCTGAAGCAAGCAATTCTTCTTTAAATGTGCAATTGCTCATACAATCGGCCATAATGGGTAACGCTTCTTGCCAATGATGAGAAGGAAAATCAAAAAGATAGCCCGTATAATCATACGAAGTAAATGCATTACAATAACCAGATAACTTATGCGTAATCATATTAATATCAGATTCTGATAATGTTTTAGTACCTTTAAAAATCATATGCTCAATTAAATGCGCGATCCCTTTTTCATTAGATTTTTCATCTTTTGAGCCGACATTATACCATAATTGAATTGAAACTTTCGGCAATACATGATTCGGGCGAACTAAAACGGTTAATCCGTTTGATAAAATTTTATTAAATACTTTTTCTTGAGTAGCGATCATAAAAACTCCTGGCAAATATATTCAGCTTATTTATTACAGAGTAAAGTAAATTAAAAGTCTAGGCAAAATATCTGTAAATTACGTGAAAAAAAAACTTGTAATTTATTAGTAAAAAACTTATTATCAGGTATTTTTAACCAATGCATCAAGAAGCAACCAAATGGAATTTGCCGCTGATACACCGGATAAAATAGGATAATAATCTTCTTTGTTTTTTAACAATAATGAACACATGCCACCGGCAACAAGCATTAATGAAATATTTGGCGGCATTAAAATGCCACCTAAAAGGAGTGCTGGGTTGATATTGATAAATTGAATAAGAGAACCAAATAGCATGCCAATAATAAGCACATAAAAATCAAAATGCTTAAAATTTATTAATAATGCTCGATTATATGCTTTAATTGCTGGCAAGCCGGCAGCCTTTCCTAAACCTAAATTATGAATAAACAACCAAAAGATAATGCCTATACATAAAGCACTAACAATAAGCCCAAGCCATTGAAATGTTCTGATATCTTCTTTTTCAATGTTAGCAAGCCGTGCTAATTTTCTGCCAAACAACACATCTCCAGCAACACCCCCCGCAATTTCAACAAATGCCGCAACCAAGGTTATTTGAATAGGATCAAAATTAAATAAGAGCATGCCTGGTATCATCACAAAAGTAGCAAAACGACCAAGCGGAATAATACCAATTTTCCCCGCTATAATAAGCATTTGATAAATACAGATGGCAGAAAATATAAATAAATAAATTTGTGCAAATAAAGAAAATTCAAAATAAAAGAAAAAAAGACTATTTACTGACAATATAAAAATAATTTGAATCCAAGGAATTACAATAGAAGATGATTCTTGATTTAAGAACCATTTGTTTTTTAATGTTTTATCAAAAAAATTTTTTAATGTAGGTATTAATTGAAAAAATCCTTTGATTGCACCAAATAATATCATGCCGCTACAAAATGCAAGCGTAAACTCACTTTCAGTAATTAGATTTCTGAAAATTAAAAATTGTGGCATATGATTATAAAAATAAAACAATGGATTTAAACATAAAATTTTTATCAGAAATCCAACAAGAAGTGGTATTGCTATAACGTGCCCTGTTATAAAACCAATCGCGATATACATTGGCAGTTGCGTTACTGGTAAAATAATAGGAGGCAAAACAAATACTGATAATCGATAAGCATTATTAAGCGTTATCGATTGATCAAAGAATTTAGTGATAGTATATAAAAAAAGAGCACAATGGGTTAAAAAAAAGCCTGAGATTAATTCTTTTGCCCTACTTAACTGTCCAGGTGCAATAATTGTATTATAAATTAAATCACCAATCGGAAATTTCATTTGTTGCTTTTCTAATAAATATTCTTCGAAAATATTCGCTATAAGAAAGCCAAAACTTCCGGCCATCAGCGCAAAAATACTAAAAATTGTTATAAAAAAAAGTGGATTTTGCATCCATGATTGAAAAATATTAGGTGAAATAAAATAAAGTGTGGGCATAGAAAATGCAAAACTCGTTGCCAAAATTCCCCCAATACCACCGGCTGCAGTTGTAATACCAACTGCTTGTGTATAATTTAGCATGGCATAACGTGCTAAAAAATTAAAAATAAACATACTGCATAATACTAATGTTGTTTCTATCCATGGACCAATTGCTGCTGCCATTGCTATATAGCTCATAACAACAGTAGAAAATATTGATAATAAAACAGTCATAACAAAGAGAATTATATGTTTCGTACTGGGAAAAAACATAAACCTCTGTCCTCTTTTTTAGTATTGAATAACAAAAATCTAAATATTAGATTAATAATATTAGCTACAAAGAGCGAGTTATTATTAATCTAACGTAAACTCGATCTAAAAATTAACAAAATTATTAAAAAAAAATATCCTTTCTTTCAGAGCCG
>JBBDJI010000006.1 GCA_040879965.1 Candidatus Babeliales bacterium
AATTGATCATATTGTTTTGGTATTGTACCATTTTGGATGGCAATAAAATCTTGCCAAGAAACACCAAACTCTCGTGCTTGTGCAATTGGTACGAATTGTTTTTGTTCAATTGGTTGAAACAGATGATATGTTGAAAAATATAAAAATTGAGAAATATATGGCCCAACTAAATCACCGCTCGAAATACCACGAAATAATAAATCTGCGGTTACCGTGCCATTAGAAGAAGGTCCTTTATAAGCATTGCCAAGTGCTGTTAAAATAGTAGCAGCATTATTAGTAATTGAACCACCATTAAATAAATCAATATCAGTATTTTGACCTGTACCATAATCTTCAAACCGTACATCACGACTAATTGCTTGTAAGTAAACTTCAATCATATCGGCTGCTGCTTGGTTACTGCTTAACAATGGTGCTGAAGGCATTGGAATAACGCTATTTGGTAAGCCTTCTATTGATAAAGAAATGGAGGCTTGAGGATTAACAAATTTTATTGTAGCATTTGATGCTCTATTTATTGCATTAAAATCAGCTTGTTTACCCGTTGAAAGAGCAGTTAAAAGCTTTTGATAATTTTGTGCTCCTTCGGTGGTGAGTACACTAGTGGCTGAATCATGTGCTAAACATTTCGTAAATGATCCGGCATAATTTGGTATCGTATCATCACCATTATGTTCAGTGGTTATGTTGTAAGGGGATTGATTAATAACTGAAACCAATGATGCGGCATAGCGTGCTTGAAAGTTGACGCTGATTGGCCGATCAATAGGATTAAACATGTAATTAGCACCATTAATGGTTAAATTACATGTTGCTAATATCATTAAATATAATTGTTTCTTCATTCATTACTCCTCTCTAAAAATATATTTTTTTAAAATGAGATACCGAATTTACCCCATAAAAGCCAACGATTTAATGCCGTATTATTTTTGCTTGGAAATTCATAAGAGCCACCTATTGAAGTTATTACTGGATAGCAACTTTCATCCCAATGATAACCAATCATTCCATAAACAGTATGAGAAAGTATGCATGGATGAGCAGCTGATGAAAGATCAAGATCTGTTTCTTGAATAATAGCCCGATCATAACTATTGAGAATGCCTGTCGTGTTAAGATTTCCGTTTAAAACTAAATTAGCAAAACTTGCTTCATTCAATAATAAATTATTGGTAATATCCCGTACTGGATTAGTAAGTCCACTACCGACATGATCTTTAATTGCTGCTTCTGTTTCGAATCTTCGTTTTAAGTTAAGGCATTCTGCTTGTTTTGCATAAAAATTATATCCTGCTTCAACATTAAAACCATTTTCGCCACAATATTGTGTGAGCATTAATGCAGTATTAAGGGCGATGTTAAAACCAGGTTTTACTACCACATCTTGAGTAAGGATATTTATTCCTGGCGTATTTAAAAATATAGCCGATAAACTCAGGCCTCCTACTTGCAAATTGGATGCTTGTTGAGATTGTGCAGGATTGGCATAAAGTTCAATATAGCGACTCCATGGTTTATTTTTTAAATCTAACGATCGTTTTTGTGTTTTACTCAATAAGTACTGCATGGTAATATCAAGACCATAAGAAAATTCTAAACTATGATCACAGTTATGCCATAAAAAGAGTTCGGTAGCACTTCCCCATAAAAATCCAAAATGATTGCCATTACCTGCAATTGGTTCAAAAACAAACTCTGCTTTTGGTGTATTGCCTGTAGGAATAATAATTCCTACGTATGGTTTTAGTTCATAGCAATGTTCCTCCAAAAACGTTGCGCCTCCATATAATTGAATGAAGGCTAAGCGTGTTTTATAATGCGTGTTATCATCAATTTTACCAAACTGCCAGCCGCTTTGTGATAATGCTTGCATCATAGTAGTTTGAAGATTATTTAAATTAGTTTGTTCTCCTGTAATAGGAGGAACATCATATAATCCGCCCGTTGGTTGTGTTTCTTGCAAACCCATTGTATTTCTTACATGCAAAATTGGTGCTGATAAATTGAGCCAATATTCACGATCACAAATACAAAATAAATGTTCATAAGAGAGCCCTAAACCGATAATCGATTGTTTTGGATTTACTTGAATAGTGCTCTGATATGCTTCCGTAAGATTATCAATACTTAATAACATTGCATTTACCATAGGGCTAAAACGAACACTTGGGATATTAAAGTTTTGCGGGAACAAGGCATTATCACTCTCTGATAAGTTACCATTCACCGCTGCTTGTGATGATCCAAAAGGCATGAAAAATTTACCAATTTTATGAGGCTTTATTGATTCGCCACCAAATAAAGTAGCTTGAATAGAAAAATGATGCGGAGATTTTCGTGTTTGTCGATGTTGATATTTTGAATGAGCTATAAATTCTGGAGAACCTACTTGATATGGTGCTCGGACCCAAAAATAACTATGACTTGTTACATCACAATTATCATTGGATATAATAAGAAAAAAAAAGGGAAATAAGAATAAGTACAAAAATTTTTTTTTCATAAAAGCTCCTTTATTAGTTAATTTGTTCGAAATCTTATACAATTATAGAGAGTTGTAAAGATTTTCCATGTCATTATATCAGAAATATTGTTATGCGGTTATTTATAAGTATTGATTTGCCACAAAAAGAGCTTAATTATTTAAAAAATATTCAAAATCAATTATGCATAGGTAAGTTTTTTGAAGGTCGACTTACTAAAAAAGAACAGTTACATATTACTATTAAATTTATTGATCAGATAGAAGAAAAAAATATTTCGGCAATACAAAATCTGTTAGAATTAATTTCATTTGAGCCATTTAAAATTTGTTTAGGAAATTTAGAAGTAATTGTTAAGGATAAACAGGTACGTCTCATTTGGATTACTGTTTTAAGTAAGCAATTAGCATTACTTGTTCAACAAATTGAGAATATATTGGAGCCATTTGTTGCAATAGAATCGCGATCTTATACTGGTCATATTACATTGGCTCGCGTAACAGCAGTTAAGGATAGGCAGCAATTAATAACACATCTTAATGCTATTGATATAGATTCTAATATATGCTTTATAACAAATGAATTTAACTTAAAGCAATCAGTATTATTTCAAGAGGGTTCTGAATATCATATAATCGAGACTTTTCCATTAATGGTAAAAAAAGAAGAGTAGATATAGATTTTTCCAAAATAATTTACTACTTCCAGGCATTGGTGGTTTTTCTATGGCGTTTTTTAATAGTTCAAGAATGACAGATGTTTTTTTTGAAGATTCGCTAGATACCTTTTGCTTTAGCCAATATGAATAAAGTTTATCTAAAAGTTCTAAACTATCTCGATCCGTTAAATTTGCTTGCTCAAGCATTGCGGTAAAAGCTATTGGATCTGAAGATTTCGATATAAAATAAGAAAGAAATTCATTGTAATCAGTATTTTCAGATAAATTATATACATGGTTAATACAGCGTGATTGTACGGTAGGTAAAATATATTCAGTACGTTCTGCAAGCAATATAAAATGATAGCCTTGCGGCGGTTCTTCTAATATTTTTAATAAATTATTCGCACTTGATTGATTGAGAAAATCAGCTTTTTCAAGAACAATAAAAAAATGTTCATTGGGATCCAATGCAAATGAAGTTACTTTAAATAAAGGTTCTAATTGCTCACGAGTATATTGTTTTTCAGGGCAGAGCCATAACAAAGAGTGATGTTGCTTTTGTTGAATGGCTAAGCAGATGCTACAAGTCTTACAAGATGATGGGCAAAAAAATTGCTGCAATGTGTTAATAACAAGATGAGTAAGTGCTTCTTTTTTGCCAATCCATAAATAAGCCGGATGTTGTATCAATTGAGTTTTAGAATATATTATTGGAGTAGATTTTTTTTGATAATCCATGAGTGTATATAATCAATCGCTTGTTGTGTTAATATTGCAGTTGGTTTATTGCCATCTAATGTTATAACATTGTTTCTATTTTTAAATTCGGTTTCATAGCCAGCGATGAGTTTTTTAAAAAACATTTCAGATTTTTTATCAAATTCACTCATTGCGCCACGTTGCTCCCTTCTTTTTTGTGCAATAAGTCCTTCAATTTCTACATAAAAAACAATATCAGGCTCGATGCCATCCATAGCCCAGTGATTTATTTGTTTTATCATATTGATATCAAGGTCTTGGGCATATCCTTGATAAACAACTGAAGAATCAGCAAGTCGATCAGATATAATAATTTTATTACGCGCTAATTCTGGAATAATTACTTCTGTAAAATGCTGTGCTCGATCTGCTGCAAATAACAAATATTCAGCTTTTGGAACTATTGGCAAGTTTTGATGTTGTAACATTTCTCTAATTTTTTTACCGATTTCAGAACCGCCTGGTTCTTTAGTTAATAAAACAGAAAAACTTTCAGTGGCTAATGCCTTAAAAATACTATTAGCAAGTACCGTTTTTCCTGATCCATCTATTCCTTCGAGGGCAATAATAATGCCGCGCTCTAAAACTGGCATTTTGAATTCCTTTTTTATTACGATGAACTTTGATTAATTCAAAAAAATAGCTATGGTAAGTATACCAAAAGAATATTAAACAAAACAGGAGTTTGTTCCATGTTTGCTTCGTGGCAAAGTTTTTTCGGTTTTTCAAAATCATTAGAAGATGATGCATTTAAAAAAAAATATCAAGATATTTTAATTGATGGCAAAATAATGTATGCGGGTTGTTTATTACAACGGGCAGCGCAATTGTATCCTGATAATATTGCCTTAATTTGTCGCGATCAAAAAATTACATTCAATGAATTATATAAAAAAGCCACGGCAGTGAGCAAACGCTTAATTGCAATGGATGTAAAACCACGTGATCGTGTAATTTTATTGTTTGAAAACTCTATTGAATTTTATATAGGCTATTATGGTATTTGGCAAATTGGTGCAGTAGTAGCCGCTTTAAATACTTTTTTGCATGAAAGAGAGTTGCATCATATTATTCAAAATGCAACACCGAAGGCTATGGTTATTTCCAATGAATTTGCCTCACGATTAGAAGAATTTGCTGGTCAAGAATTACCGCAATATATTACTGAAGATGAATTACAGCAAATTACAAAAACTGTAGAAACTGATAATGCTTTTAAAGTGCATTCTTTAGAACCTGATGAAATGGTAGCGCTTTTATATACATCTGGTACTACTGGCTTTCCTAAAGGAGTTATGCTTAGTTCAAAAAATATTATGACCAATTTAATTCAAGGGATTTGCCGTACTGATGCAACACCAAAAGATAGAGTATATGCAGCATTACCGTTATTTCATAGTTTTGCACAAAATATTTGCGTCTGGGGAAGCTTTTTTGTTGGAGCTTCAACGATTGTTATACCACGTATTGAGCGGCGATTATTACTTGAAGGATTGGAACATAAGCCAACTGTAGCAGCCGGGGTACCAGCATTATATGGATTATTTTGTCTGATGAAAACTGTACCATTTGATACCATTCGTTTTTTTATTACTGGTGGTGATGCATTACCTGATAAGATACGAAGCTCTTTTGAGATAATTTATCGTAGGCGATTATGTAATGGTTATGGATTAACGGAAACATCGCCATTAATTGCTATTAATTTTGACGATGAATTATTAGCGCCGAATACCGTTGGTAGTGTGTCGGTAGGAATACAATGTTCATTGCGTGATGAACAAGGTAATGAAGTAAAAAAAGGGCAAAAAGGAATTTTATGGGTTAAGGGCGATAATGTCATGCTTGGTTATTACAACGCGCCAGAATTAACAGAAAAAGCTATAAAGGATGGATGGTTTGATACGGGAGACTGGGGATACTTTGATAAAAAAGGCCGACTAATTATTTCTGGAAGGCATAAAGATTTAATTATTCATAAAGGTATTAATGTTTACCCTCAAGAAATTGAGAATGTTGTTTTAACACATCCAGCAGTAATCCAAGCTGCAGTGGTTGGCAAAAAAGATGTTGATGTTGGTGAAATTCCGGTGGCATTTGTAGTCCTTAAAGAAAAAGTTGCAGATCTTGATAAAGAACTGAAAAAACTATGCCAGCAACATCTAGCATCTTATAAAATTCCCCGCCAATTTATTGTGTTAAAGCAAGATGAAATTCCATTAACACCATTAAGAAAAATTGATAAAAAACGATTAAGAAAAGAATTTTTAGGTCAAGACAATAATTCATAGTAAACCATAAAAGTTATATGAAGAAGAAGCGATTAGTTCATATTATTTCAAGTTTAAAACGCGGTGGGGCAGAAAGCCTTTTAGTTGATTTAATAAAAAATCTTCATACATTTGATCATCAAGTAATTTATTTTCATGATGGACCGAATCGCCAACGTTTGCAAGATATAGGAATTTCAACGTACCCTGTTAAGGGATTATTTTGTCTATATGATCCATTTTTTTTATATCAATTATATAAATTGCTCAAAAAATTAAAGCCAGATACGATTCATACTGCTTTATGGGCAGCAAATTTTTTTGGAAGATTTCTTGCCAGATATATGAATATCTCTTTTGCTTCAGTTATACATTTGGGCGTACATCAAGATGGATTTATACGCAATATTTTAGATGCATTAACATTTCGTTTTTCTGGTGCAGTAATAGCAGTCTCACAAGAAGTTGCGCAGTCAGTTTATGATCGATTATGGCTTAATGCAAAGCGAATAAGTGTAATTCCAAATGGAATTAACATCCCAGATGTTCAAAGAGAAGCTCAGACTCAAAAGATTAGCAGAAAACAGTTAAATTTAGCTGAAGACGTTTTTGTTATTGGATCCGTTGGTCGTTTTATTCCCCGTAAAAATTATCATTTACTACTTTATGTATTTGCGCGATTAAAAAAAATTCATTCAAATATTGCTTTAATTCTTGTAGGGTTTGGTTCATTACAAGGAGAATTGCAACGATTAGCAAAAGAATTAAATGTGGACGATAGCGTAAGATTTATTGTTGGGCAAGCTGCATATGGTTATTATCCATTATTCGACTGTTTTGTGCTTTCATCATTGCAAGAAGGTATTTCAATTGCATTACTAGAAGCTATGTGTTTTTCTTTACCTTGTATTTTAACAAGCGATCAAAATCATGAAGTCATTACGAATGGCAAAAATGGTTTAATAGCCCCTGTAAATGATGAAATACGGCTTTCTGAAGCGCTACAAAAAATCATAGAAGATAGTGAATTACGCAAAAAATTTGGTAGTGAAGCTTATCAAACATTGATTACACGATTTAATTTAGAAAAAATGAGCGTTTCTTATGAGCGAGTATTTAATTCTTTAATCAAATAAAAATTTCTTTTTGAGAAATTATGCCTAGTCGTTGATTTTTTATTTTCAAATAAATTTAAAAATATTTTTTATGATTAAATAATAAATTATTGGTGAAAATATTTGCTTTTTATTTTTAGTTAATGTATTTTTTTACTATAAGTTTTTTTAGTTTTGATAACCTCCATTTCCCCTGTCCGTGACGTAATGTCTGGATAGGGGTTCTTTAATGTAAACCTTTAATTTGCAAAATTACAATTAGATATTCTTTAGGCCTTGGTTCAATTGTCAAATGATTGGAGTTTCTTTGGCTAATGGTTTATTTTGCAACATTGGATGTGTATTATTTTCTTTAGCGTAAAATTTCTTTGTTAGATAAGCTCGACCAGAATCGCCAAAAATCATAACGCAGACATCAGTTTCTTTTAAATCTAAAGCATATTGATAGGCAGCATAGGCAATAGCGCCGCTACTCGGCCCAACTAAAAGACCGTGTTGATGGGCAAGAATTTTCAACATATTCAAAGCATCTTTATCATGTACCTCAAGAATTTCATCAATTATTTCTTTTTGCAGAACTGGCGAATCAAAATCGATACCCATTCCTTCAACTTGGTAAGGCTTAGGGTTTCCTTTTGTTGCACGCCATGAATTAATCGAATCGAGTGCTATTATTTTTATCTCTGGATTTTTTTCTTTTAAATAACGACCAGCGCCGCTGACATGGCCACCGGTGCCGGCTGCAGCAAAAAAGTGAGTAATAGTACCATTTGTTTGCTCCCAAATTTCAGGGCCTAATAAGTGATAATGTGCGTGAGCATTTGAAATATTAAAGTATTGATTAGGCATAAATGAATTGGGAATTTGTTTGTGTAAGGCAACCGCTTTGCTGTGGTAGCTTTTTGGATCATCGAGTGTCGCTGTTGATGGGTTTATAACTACCTCTGCACCATACGCCCTGAGTGTATTTAATTTTTCCTGGCTAATTTTTTCAGAAACCGAAATTATGACCTGATATCCTTTTATTGCGCCAATCATAGCGGTAGCAATTCCTTGATTTCCAGAAGAAGCATCTATAATAGTGCCGCCAGATTTCAATTTACCAGTACGTTCAGCTTCTTCTATCATATATAAAGCAGATCGATCTTTAATGCTTCCTCCTGGGTTTAAATATTCCAATTTAGCCAACATTGTTGCAGGAAAAGCAAAATTAATTTTAATAAGCGGTGTATTACCAATAGCTTGTAAAAGCGTTTTATACATGCTTCATTCCTTTGAATTATATTTACGTAATAAATGCATATGATAACCAATACTTTACAATAAATAAATCATTTACGTAAGGAAATTTATACTATAAACATAATGATTTATAGAGTTCAATATGTTGTTGAATCATAGTGGTTGAATCATAACTTGATAAATTATCTGAAAAATTTTTACATTTTAAATAGAGCTTATTTTCAAGGCTAATAGTAAGCATACCTTGCGCAAAAGCAGGAATATTTTTGGGCTTAAAGAGTAAGCCGTTTTCGCCATGAAATATAATATCATGAATGCCACCAGTATCATATGCAATAACGGGCACTTTTAATAAGCGGGCTTCAATAACGGCACATGGCAAACCTTCCCATAATGAAGTTAATACGAGGCTATGCCATTGCTGCAGGTAAAAATTAATATTATGTTGCCATCCAAGTAATGTAATATAAGAAGACATATTATGTTTTTCAATCCATTTCTCAAGATGAGGGCGCAGTTCTCCATCTCCAATTACTTCAAGCCGAATATGAGGGTTTTGTTGGTGGCATTGCATAAAAGCATTGAAAAGATCGAATAAATTTTTTTGCTTTTTAAAACAAGCGATTGTCCCAAATATAAAGTTGGTATTATTTTTTACTAGTTTTTGCGATAAAATAAATTCTTTTTTGTTGACTGCGGCACGTATAATTGAATGTTTTTGTATAAATTTTGGTATTAAACAAATACCTTTTTTTACATCAAATGATGATACGCAAATATAATGAGTAGTAATAAAACTGGTTATCCATTCCAATACAAAATTAATTAACCAACCTATGTTTGTTTGGTAGGGATGAAATCCAAAGCCATGTACTGTATGAATTTTAATTTTTATTCCACAAAAAAAAGCAGCCCATCTACCAAATAGTCCTGCTTTTGTGCTATGTGTATGTATAATTAGCTGTGGATATTTTTTTTTTAATTTTTGTATATAAAAAATAAGTTGAAAAAAACTTTTTACTTCTGAGAATAAAGAATAAAAAGTTACTTCACGTTTGAAATTCTCTAACAAAAATGCATTTGGTGTTTTTTGAATTTCCTTAGTAAGTAATCCTTCTTTTCCAGATATTATAAGTCCAACGTGTCCTGATTGCTGTATTCCTTTCAATAAAGAAAGACAAACTTTTTGAGCACCACCAAGTTCTAGCTTAGTGATAATATAAAGAACCTGAATCTCCCTTTTTTTCATATATTGTTATATTCTCCTTTATTTTAATAAGAGAATAGCAAACGATATTAATAAAGCATAAATCGCTGCCGCGTCAATTAAGCCTTGTCCAAATAAACTTGTTTGCGATAATACTGAGTACTGCTGCGGTGTGTAAGTAATTTGCACACAAGTACTTGATGCTGTTTTACTTGAGCTTAAACTAGGCATCAGTGTACTTATACCAATACAAATGGCTGCAGCAAATACTTTAACAACAGTTAACATATTTTCAGCAGGACCACCAGCGGTAATTGCAATCATTAATGAGATTAAAAATGCAAATATTAACGGCGTTTCAATAATTGCTTCACTCATAAAAACAAATGGTAAAAGTTGCCCATATGCTTTTCGATTTACACTGGCGCTTTTACACGCTTGTTGGGCAAATCGCGCAAGCCCAAGTGCCGGGCCGATAGATCCAATACCAATTGCTAAGCCACTTGCACATAAAGAGAAAGCATGGGTGAGGCTTTCTAACGAAGAAAATTGTAATTTAATAAACATACCAATCAGAAAACCAAATATAATAGCGGTCTGAATAATTGATTGTGTAATAAGCATAAGATTTAAAATACGTTGGCTAAAAAAAGGTTGACGAGCTATGGAAAGACAAGCTTCTTTTACGGGAAAAGATGAGGCAATGCCAACAATTAAAGCAGGTATTCCTACGGCAAAAGCGATGCCTACTTGGCCAATAACAATTGGTAACGTTATATTTTTTGTAGTAAATACTAAAAAAGTAATGATAAGTGCTAAAATTGCTGCGGTTTCAATTAACGCTAAACCAATAATTGATGCACGAACTATTTCCCCTTTTGCACGAGGTTGAATATTTATTGCTTGTAATGCAGCAATGCTGGCTAATCCGCCGCCAATACCACTAGCAAGAGAACTTAAAGTAATAATAAATGTAATGCTGCCATAATGTAGTATTGATATTAAATCAAACATATTTATGTTGCTCCCGCTGGTTCATCTTTTTGTAATGCGAGGCTAAGGTAAGTTAATGTAAGCATTGCAAAAACGAATGCCTGAATTAAGCCTTCAAAAACGCCAAAAAAGAGAAGAATGATAAAATTGAGGCCGGTGAGTAATCCAATAAGTTCTAATAAAAGAGAACCCGCAATTAACCCTTTATATAATTCCATAATGATTGCGCCACCAAAAATATTACCAAATAAACGGAAAGAAATAGAGATTATTTTAGAAAAATGTCCAATTAAATTAACCGGAAACATAATAAAAAATGGTTCTAAAAATTCCTGTATATATACTCGAAAGCCATTTGCTTTAATTCCTTGATATTCTTTATAGAAAAATGCAATTAACCCAAAAGCCAAAGCAGTATTAATATCTTGGGTAGGTTCTGTTGTCCATGGAATAACTGATATACAATTGCAAAATAAGATAAATAGAAATAAGGAAAAAACGAGCAAGAAGTGATTATAAGCAAAAAAACCAAGAGTTTGAGTTACTAAGTCCATGAAAGAATTAATGACGGAAGTAATTAAGTAATAAAGGACACTTTGTTTTTTATTAAGATATAACCGACATACTATTAATAAAATAGTAAGTAGGCCAATAATAAACCATGTGTTTAAAATAGTAACTAGATTAAATTTTAAAAATGTATAATCAAGTCCAAGCCAAGCAAATGGATTCCATTGTTCTAAAACTTCAAGTTCTGTCATAGTAATTCTTACGCGTTAAAATAGTACACCAATAACTAATTAAAAAAGGTACTATAACGAGTATAGAATGTATAGATGAGAGACGCAAGATATAGCCGAAAATACATGCTAAAAAAATAATGCGTGCCATGCCAATTATTGTAAGCGATATTTGTGATGGTGATGCTGCTTTAAAAAAGAAATGGGTTTTCATTTGAATCAATGAAAACCCATAAATAATACCAAGTAAACAACCAATGCCTATTGAAAATAATGAAGAAATTAAAGGCATAGTGGTTATAGCTTTTTCATTCCTTTATAATGCCAATAGTCTGCAATGATTGACTGTGACCCCGTAATAACTACTAGGCCATGTCGTTCATCAACCGATTGTTTAGCTGCCTCAAAGGCTTCTTGGAAATTTTGCGCTGAACGAGCTTTTATTTTTAAGCTTTTTACATCATTAGTAATTTGTTCAACATCCCAAGATTGCTCCCTAATTCCTGCAACTGAACGAGAAATCGGACAGAATATAATATTGGCAGAATTCTTTTTAGCAAAATAACGTAAAAGTTTTAAAAATTCTTCTGCATTCATCAAATTTTTATCACAACCAAAAATGAAAGTTAATCCTTTTAATGGTTTTTGATAGTGCATTAAGCGAATACCGAGTAGTAAATTTTTGAGTGCATCAATATTACGTGCGTTATCAAGAAGAATAGTTGGTTTTTCTTTGTCGAGTATTTGGAAATGTGCTGGCAATGAAGTTGCTGTTTCTTTCCAAAATTGCTCTAATGTTTTTTTAGGATTAAGTTCTGCTTGACGTTTTGCTTCTAATGTTGGACGACCACGTTGTCCTTTTTGTTTTGCAAGCAAGCTATTTTCTACTGAATCCATTTGTTGTCGATAAAAACTTTCAATATAAATTTGGCAAATACGTTCTGCTAAAGCAGCGCATCGACCATGAAGTTGTTCAAAGGGATAGTTTAAAGCAGCTAATTTACGAATAGGCATAGCCCATGTACCACCATGGCGTTTAGTTTCATCAAGCATTAATTGAAGATTTGCTTTGCTTTGATCAGCAGAAACAACATGCGTTTCTGATTTAACATGTACCAAAACATCTTTAATTATTTTATCGAGCGGTTGTGTTGGCATTGCTAATGAATCATCAGTTACTCGAGTAATAGCAAGAACCTTAAGATTACAAATAGTGAAAGGATCAAGAGCTCCATCACGTAATTCTAAAAGTGCAACATCAACATTATTTTGTTTAAAGTACATAAGAGCCATTACAGTAAGGATATCTTGCGTACTTGCTTTGATTCCTTCTGCTTGAGCAATATTAATCAATTCGTTTGCAAGTTCAGTAAAAACTTTATTTGCAATTGATTCATGATTAATAGCAAATTGCTCATTATAAGTTAGAATATGCGGGGAATAAAAAGTTCCCACGCTTAGTCCTTCAGAACGTAGTAAAGTAGCAGCAAAGTTAATAGTTAATCCTTTGCCATTTGTTCCAGCTATTGCAACAGCGTTGATATTTTTAGATGGATTCCCCAATGCTTTATCAAGTTTTTTTACATGGGTTAAGTTTTTATCAGGTGATGTTGACCAATGTGAATCCAAATATTCAACTACTTCGTTATAACTTCGTTGCGCGCCAGGAACAACTACTTTTGATTGAGAAGTAGTTTTTCTCGTAGCATTGATCATGATTTTCTCCACTCACATATTGATATTAGTTTTCAACCTCTTTCTAGACCTCCATTAAGTCTATCAAGAATCATTTTATTTTTAGATTCGTGACACATATTTTATGTTATAGTATATTTTAAAAATGTCAAACTATGAATTATGAATCAAAAAGTTAAAGTTATTATTTACAAAAGATTAAAAATGATTTGTGAGCGTTTAGATTGGAACAATAAAGATGATATTATCCGACTAGCACAATTATTACAACAAGGAAAGGTTGCGATAGGTACGTCTGATACGGTGATTGGGTTGTTGGCGCTATGCAGCAAAGAAGGGTTTGAAAAACTCAACAAAATTAAAGGAAGGTCAGAAAAGCCTTATCTTGTTCTAATTCCATCAATTGACTATGTGAAAAAGTTTTCATATAGAATTGAGAATAATCTGACAACTTTAATGCAAAATGCATGGCCAGGCCCGTTGACGTTAATATTAAAAGCACAAGAAATATTACCGTCATTTATGAAGTCAAAAAATAATACAATTGCGTTAAGAATTCCTGATCATCAAGGATTGCAAAAGTTGTTAAGTATTGTTGGTCCTTTATTTTCAACGAGCGCTAATAAAACTACTAAGCCGGTACCAATTACTTTAGATCAAATAGATCCGGAGATATTAAGTGCGGTTAATGTAATTATTTCTGATCACCAACCACCAAAGGCTTTACCTTCTACTATTCTTGATTGTTCAGATGAAGATATTAGGATAATTCGTGAAGGAGCTTATTCAATTAAAGATTTAAAAACGATACTAGGCAATGATTTAAAGTAAACCAACTTTTAATTCGTGGTGGTTTATATCAATGATTTTTTAAACGGACACCTATTCAATCCTCAGCTTTAAAAAATTATTGGCATAATAAATTTAAATTTTTATATTTTCATCTTAATTTATCGTGATGGCTTAGAAACTATACGACCAAGGCCGTGTGAATCTTTTTTTTCTAGATACCATCCATCTGGATTTTGATTAATATAAAGTGTATTATTACCACATCGATTAATATAACCACCCTCCCATCCACCTGTTGTTTTTAGGTCTTTAAATTGTATCCACTTTTTATCACCAGACTTACGTACTTCAATATGTACAAGACAATCAGCAGCTTTTCCTTTTATTATATTGAAATTTGAGATATTTTTTTGTGTTTTCCAATAACCGATATTTTTACCGAATAATTTTACACCAAAAAAAACACGTACGTCTATAGAAGGTCTATTATAGGAGGGTCCTATTTGATTATAAAAAGTTTGTTCCCAAGCAAATATTTGACTTCCGCTTATTAATAGCAAGATCATGCCGAAAACAAAAAATTTTTTAAATTTCATATTTAACCCTATATTTTAATAAATAAAACAACTTTCATTTCTAATTGTAAAATATTTAAGGCGAAAAAAGCAATATTGTAGGGGATTTCAGGTAAAAAAAGGAAAAATTTTGGAAAATGACTGTATGATAAGAAAATATGGGTGGCTTAGAAGCACAAAAAGGCTAAGGGGCTGATCAAAAAAATAGAGAATGTAAGTCAGAATCATTATCCTTATTCTTGCATTAAACAACAAAAATATGATTAAGTAAAATAAAAATCAAATTGGAGAAAAAAAGGATGAAGCGGTATCAATCTGGTTTTACATTAATTGAATTGATGATTGTGGTAGCTATTATAGCCTTTTTATCTATGATTTCCATTCCAAGTTTTATGCGATTTTTGGCTAAAGCAAAGCGTGCTGAGGCATATATGAATTTAGGTTCATTATATGTTGCACAAAAAGCATACTGGGCAGAACATGGCAAATATACGAATGTATTGAGTGGTGCTGATGGCGCGGGATGGAAGCCAGAGGGTTATTCAGGCGGTGGCTCGGGTGAGCGATTTTATTATACCTATGGATTTAATAATGGCCAAGAAGGCCAAGGTTATTTTACTGGCAAATTAAATGCACCAGCATCTGATCTTTTGCAAACCAATGCGGATCAAAATAGTTTTATTGCAGCAGCTGCGGGAGATATTGATGGCGATGGCCAGACTGATGTGCTTACGGTAAATGAACATAATGATATTAAAATTTTGCAAGATGATTTGGCGTAAGCAATGGGTTAGGGGATCTTTAATTTTATGTTGTTTAAGTATTTCAATTTTTTGCAAAATATATCTATTAAAGCATAAGCAAAATCATTGTATCAATAAACACTTTTCTCATTTGCCAGTTTTATGGTATTTAACATTCAAAAATATTGTAGCGGATTATTATTGGTTGCAAATGCTCTGTGATGATAATTTAGAATGTAATAGTTGTTATGCATACTCTGATTTTGTTACCGATTTAGATCTTCATTTTAATATAGTGTATCGTTACGCCAGTATTTTTTTAACCAATAAGTCGATTAACGCTGATTATACAGTTTCATTATTAGAGAAAAGCTTGCAATCACCTATTAATAAAGTTGATTGGAGAATTTATTTTTATCTAGCGTATAATCATTATTTTTTTAATAAAAACCCAAAAAAAGCATTTGCTTATCTTAATCAAGTTAAGTTTCTATCAAGCCATAACGCTCAAGAAATACCTCAATTTTTATTTTCATGGCAAAATAAACTAAAAAAAGAATTTAAAAATTCTATTATTTTTTAGGTTCATTGCTCGCGTGGTTGCATGGAAAGTCCTGATTTTTTCGGTAATTGTTTTGTATTTGTTGGATAAGGACTAATAAGATTAATCCTGCTTTTACTGCTATTTTATCTTCATTAGAGATATTATTCAGATTTGGTTCAAAGAATGATTGCAAAGTTTCATCTTTTTCTCGAGGAAATTGTATTGTTGATTTTTGTTCTAAAAATTCAACTGATTGTAAAGCGGCTAGACGTCGCCAATTATTCCATAATATATCATTGTTTTTAGATTGGATTGCGTCAGTAAGCATTTTTTGATAATCATATTTTTGATTAATTTCTTTAAATGCATCAGCCATAAGTTTTTGTGTATCCATATCAATATTTTCTTGTGTACTGAGTTCTTGATATGCACAAAGAATACTATTATTTGGAGGGAGATTTGGTATTTTTTTACTGCATTCTATACCATATTTACTATATGATTTAATGCGATTTTTAGATGTATTAGTTAATTTGATTTCTTCTATACCTAAAAGAGAAAAATTTATTAAAATAAGCGAATACATTATTATTTTTTTCATTTCATCCTTTTATGAATAATGAAGGTTTATAATACAATTCATAATCTATTTAAACATCACATGCAATTCTGAAAATATCAATAGTTTGTTTATTATTATTTGATAAATAATAAGGCAATAAAAAAATATTTTGATTAGATTTATTAGAATTGCCAGATTGAAGAAATAAATTGATTACATAAAACAAAAGTCATTGCTCCAAGTGCCAAAAAGGGACCGAATGGAATTTTAACTTTAGTAAGGGATCGATTGTAAAATAAAATGATAAAAAACCCAGTAAAAGAGCCTAGGAGTGATGCAAGTAAAAGGGTAAACCACCAGCCAAAAAATCCAAGAAATGAGCCTATGCCTGCAAGAAGTTCGATATCGCCTTGTCCAAGGCCTACGCGCTTTGTAATTAAATAATAACTGTAAGATATAGTAAATAAAAATGTATAAGCACTGATTGAACCAATGAGGCTTTGCTCAATTGATATTGGCAAAAATTGAAAATAACTTAAACCTAAACTAATTGGTATTAATCCAAGCGTGACATAGCGAGAAAGCAATAAGTGTTCTAAATCGGTACGGATGGAAATAATTAATGCTGAAAAAAAGAAAAAGTATACCGCCCAATATTGTGGTTCAATAATATGAATTACTAATAAAGCTGATAATGCAGTAATTATTTCAGTAAAAGGATAAAGCCAAGAAATCGGCTTTTTACACGAACGACAATGTCCTTTAAGTAATAACCAGGAAATAATCGGAATATTATCATACCATGCGATAATTGTTTTACATTGTGGGCAATAAGAACGCTTAGTAAATAATGAATTTCCTGAAATAAGTCGATATGCAATAACGTTAAGAAAAGATCCCCATGATAAAAAAAAGGTAACCCAAACAAAAGTTAAGATGATTCTCCTTCGTCTTTTATTTTTTCCATTAATTGCTCAAATCGTTCTTGTTTTTCGTAATGACTATCAAAAGTAAACCTTAACTCCGGTGTATAGCGGGCGTCAATTTTTTCTGCAATTGCTTTGCGCAAAGAAGGTTTGTAAAGTTTTAGAATTTCAAGAACATCTTTAAAGTATGATTCTCCTTGTGGGGTGTAAAAGTAAATAGTACACATACTTTTATCTGGAGAAAGACTTAAGCGGCTTAGAGTTATTTCGCGTAATCGTGCATCATCTAGTGTGAGATGCAAGAATAACTGAGAAATTTCTCTAAACAACAAACGTTCTTTTTGTGCGCGTTTTCTATCTTTTAAATGGATATTTGCCATCAGATTAACTAGATAAGTTTTTGTGCGGCCATTCTAATATAATTTTGCTTAATAGCACGCATGAGACGTTTACGTTTTTTTTGTGTTGGAGATTCAAAATAAACAACACGCTTCATATCGCGAACAATGCCTTCACGTTCAATCTTTTTTTTCAATTGACGTAATGCTTTTTCAATGTTGTGATTGACGTTTATAGAGATATTAGGCTTTTTGCTCATAGTAATATCAACATCCTTTCATTAATAATAGTAAGTTAGTATCTAATCTAATTTCTATTGTAGGAATTTTTAATCAATTTGTCTATTATTTGCTTTAATCATAGCATTAAAATATTCCTTTAATAGTACCCAATATGGTGGTTGAGCGATACGCATTTCGCTGTTGTAGGGGCCATTGTGCTGCAAAACCGAGCGATAAATTGGGTGAAATTTCATAATTCATTGTAGTAGTAATAAATTGTGAAGCAAATTTAGTCAGGCATTCCTGCTGGCGTACCTCAAAAATTGATGCCAAGCTTGGATCTTTCAGTGTTATATGATCTTCATCATGATTTACTACGACAAATTCAGCCCATGCAGAAAGTTTATCCAAAAATCTAAATGCATGTATTGATACGCTAAAATGACTATTTCGTCCTGGTTGCAATCGCACATCGGTTGCAAAGGGGAAGACTCCGCTTTGGGTTGGGTCATTAGGTAATCGATATTTATCTACATCTCGAGCAAAAAAGTGCGTTATGCCGCCATGAAAGCCTATTTCTAGCGTTTCAATAAAATCAATATGAAACCCAGAAGTAAAACCAAGAGAATAATGACCATTATTACCAAAAGGAGCGGCAAGAAAATTCATGCGATCAAGCTTTCTAGAACCTGGAATACTTCCTTCAAAATTAAAAAATGGTATGAGTAAGAATTCAGGCCAATCACAACAGCATTTGTTTAATTGGAAAACATGTCGAGCCCAAAGACTGAACCTGAGATCTTCAAAAGAGCTTTCACGGAAATCACATACATTGACTGTATTGCTCCGTTTTTCAATTCCTTGTTCCCGGAATATTCGATTTGCAGAAGAAGCACTCATTAACAGATCTTGGATTAAATTAATTTGTTCTTCAGTAAATTGTGGCGCTAGGCCTTCTTGGACTCCTTCTAGAAACATTGTTTCAGTAAAGCTTGGTGTTAAATCAATAAAATCAGTCAAAGTTTGTTTTATTTCAACATAACCGCCTTGTAGCATAAGGCCAAAATCTGGATGAGGCTGAACGCAAACTTCAAATCTGACACCGTTTTTACGATATTTAATTGGCACGGTAAAAAAACCTACTCGTTCCATACTATCAGTTCGGATGAGATCTTGTGGAACAATATCATTAGGCATTACACCAAAAATTGTCTGCTTTGCTTCACCAAGACGCGTATTCATTAAGGTATTAGGGCAGGCGTTTGGATTTCCTACTGGTACTGGGCCATAGAGCATGCCCAGCATATGCCAGCGGCCTTCAAGATCGCCGAGCGGTACTTTTTCTCGATCATAGTTGCGACCTTTATTGGCTTTTTGGTAAATTCCTGAAAAAGCGATAGAAAAATAATCAAAACAACAAGCGCACTCATAATCACAAGGACATTCTTTTAAACACAATTTCGTTGATTCGAGTAAATAATTATAAGGATAAGTTGTTGAAAAAATAGGATAAGGATCATTTTTTGCTAAAGAACTTAATGGAAGCATCTTATGAGGCCATAAGACGATAAAACTAAATATCATCAATATAATCGAAAGACGGTCTCTGTTCATTACTATTCCTTTCAAGACAATTGCAGTGTCTTGTTATCTTATAGCATCTTACCTAATGATCCGTCAATTGCAAATTCTAGCTATAAAGATTGTCTATAATGCCTTTTAACGCAAAACAAAAAATTACACCAGCAGTAATCAAACCTATTACGGTTTTAATGTTTTCTTTTGATTGCCACTCCTTTTTTAAAGTAAGCAATGTAATCATGGATGTTGCAAATGCAAAGATAATAAATAAAGCAGTAAAACTAAAAAAAAGATCGATGTTTTTCAAGGTGAGAAAACTAATTAAGATGCAAACACCTACAAATAATACTGCATTTTTTTGATTCATTAAATTTTTTTCAAATAATTGTTGAATAAATAAAGTTTTAAATTTTCTTAAATAAGAAATTAATAAAGCACTTGAAGACCAAATCATAGAATGGATAGTACCAATAATGGCTGATAAAATTGATACATGAATACCAAAAATGAGCCATTTATTATGAGGGAAAATGGTTTCTAATATTTCAGATAAAGGCATTTGTAGGGATAAATAATGTAATGGTACTGCTAAAATTAATGAAGCAACAAAAAGCAAGTAGAGAATGCTAACTAAAACAATAGCAAGCGTAAGTGCGCGGGAAACATTCTTTTCAGGGTTTTTAACAACCGTAAAAAGAGATGCTGCACATTCAAAGCCAAAAAATCCAAAAATTACTGCTTTTGCAGCAGAAAAAATACTGATGACACCATATGGCATAAATGGCTGCAAATGAGAAAAATCTGCTTTTGTTAGGCATAAAATAATTGTTGCTAATAATGGAAATACGGTCGTACAAATAAGAACCATTTGGCCTGCCTCAGAAAGAACCACGCCTAAAGTATTTAAAAAAGTTAAGGTAAATAATGTTAGCATTCCCCACGTATATGGAGAAAAAAATGATAAATATTTATGCAAATAAAGACCCGCAGTTTGAGAAAGTAATCCCATAGCAATAAATAAACCGATAAGATAACTACCAGCTGAAAGAAGTCCTAAAAAATGCCCTCCCCATTGCTTACTGTAAGTATAAAAAGAACCTTCTTCTGGGTATAGTTTAGCTAACCGAGCGATTGAAGTTCCCATGCACCATACTGCTACAATTACAAATGCATAAGTCAAAATTCCAGCTGGACCTACATTTGAAGCGAGTGCACTTGGAACAGCGAATACTCCTGATCCAATCATTGCATTCATACCAACAATAGTTGCGATGGCCAGACCAATTTTATGTTTTTCAGCAGTAGAACTCATTTATTTTCCTTGAGCAAGAATCAAATATTACGTACAATCAATAAGGTTAAGAATAATTAAATATACAAAAAAAAGCACGAAAAATAATGTCTCAACAATATTGTTCCTATTATCAAGCACAAGTTGAAAGAAAAAGAACGTGGCTTTTTGCCGGTATTTTACGCAGTTTTGAACACTTAGTTTTTGAGCGCACATTGGATAAGGAACAAAGTATTTTTGAATTTTTTGTTCCATCTGATCTTGAATCGTATTTTGAAGATATTATGCTATTTTTTGAGCAAGAAGGATTAATTCATAACATGAAAAAATTACCGAATCGCTTAAAAAATGAGATTTAAATTAAACAATATGTTGAATACGTTTTTTAATTTTTGCTGGTCCTAATAATTCTAACAATTCTTTTACTCCTGGGCCACTTGGCTTACCAGTTAAAATTATACGAAACAATCGCCATGTATGTTTTAACGAAATTTGTTTTTCTTTGCACACTTTTGCTATTGCTTGATAATATAAATCAGGTGAATCAATTTTATCAATATGAGCAATAAATAGTTCAATAAGTTCTTGAACTATAATATCTGTTTCTTGTTCTAATAAATTTTTTTTACTTACCTCTGGTTCTTCAAAGTAAAAACTTAAAAATGCCGGTGCATCTTGCAATGTTTTTAACTCAGGTTGAATGGTTTTAATAAGAGAAATCAATTTCTCTTGAGTAACTTCCTTTGCTTGTGGATATTTTTTTTCCAAAAAAGGAAGAATTTGTGTTAAAAGTTCTTGTGGCATATAACGTATGAGCCATTGATGATTAACCCATTTTAATTTTTCTACATCATACCTGATGGCACTTGTTGAATGTATATCAGAAAAATCTATAGTTTTAATAAGCTCAGACATATTCATAATTTCTTTTTCAAATGAGCCGCCAATAATTGCCAAGTAGTTACAAATTGCTTCTGGTAAAAATCCAGCATGTTTTAAATCACGCAAAGAAAAACCAAAGTCACGTTTCGATAACTTTTTCCCTTCAACATTGCAAATAATTGGCATATGCCAAAAAATAGGAAGTGGTATATTGAATGCTTCAAATAGAGCAGCTTGACAAGGAGTATTTGAAATATGATCTTCTCCGCGGAATATATGAGACATTTTCATGACCATATCATCAATTGCATTGGCAAATATAAATGTAAAGGTACCATTTTGACGAGTAAGAGGGAAATCAGAAAAATTAGAAAAATCAAAAGTGATAACACCACGTGCAAGATCGTTAATTTCAATCGTTTTATTTGTGATTAATTTAAAACGCCAAATAAATGGTTTTTTTTCTAATAAGTTTTTTTTAATTTCTTGTATTGAAAGTGCTAAACAGGTGCGATCATAACGTGGAGGTTGTTTAAGCGCAATTTGTCGTTTACGTTTTTTTTCTAATTCTTCTTGTGTGCAAAAGCAACGGTAGATTGCATTTTGCTTTTTTAACTGGTCTAATTTTTCTTGATAAATAGGAGCGCGTTCTGATTGAAAATATGGTGCATAAGGGCCGCCAATATTTGGACCTTCATCAAAAGTAAGGTTGAGCCAAGCAAGGTCTTCTAGAATTATTTTTGCACCAGGATCGAAATTTCGTTCAGGATCAGTATCTTCTATGCGCAAAATAAAAGTGCCTTTTTTTTGTTTGGCAAAAAGATAATTAAATAAAGCAATTCTCACACTTCCTAAATGTAAAAGGCCAGTAGGAGAAGGAGCAAAGCGAACCCGAACTGCATTTTCCATAATAAATCCTATAGTTTTCTAAAATATATTAGTAAAAGTGTACTTATCCTGTAGAAAATCGTCCAGTTTTGAATACATATTGTTAAGATAATTTTGACATCAGTATTCAAGTTTTGCTAGGTTTCCTCTCAGGAAATTAAAAAGGAGAAACGTAATGAGTCAATGTTTGCATATTACTTTTTCATTAGAAGAATCGAAAAAATTTTTACAAAATATAGTTCAAAAAAAAGCGCGTTTACTTGGTATAGAAGGTACAGCTCAGATAGTAAATGGTAATGGTTCTTCAGTAAGAGTTTTGGCATGTGGTCCAAAAGATGTAATGGAAGATTTTATCGAAGCATTGCATAAAGAAGTGGCAAAGGAGACGATCAAAGATATAGAGATTGAACCTTTTTTAAAAGAAAAAGATTTTAGAGGAGTATTTAGAGTAATAGAATAAAATTTTAATGAGAAAGCCTTTTTTTACGGAAAAAAACTACAATAATCCTAGTGCAAATTTAAATATATGCTAAACTAATGGCATGTCTATTGCACTAGGATTATTGTGTTTCTTAAACTATTAGGCATCTGTATTGCCTTTCTTGCTTTACCAATTTTTTGTTTTGATGTGCAAAATTCTGGTAGCCAAAATTATACATCGAATTTAGTTATCAATCTTGATAATGATGAATCATTTGCTGTAATCGATAATTGGTGGCCAAAGTCAACTGTTATCTCAAAAGTTACATGCAAAAGTGATATTCATATCGAAAGTGATGAATTTTATTATTTATTAAATTTTAAAAATTCTCATATTATTACTGCAAATGAATTAAAAAAGGCCTGTCATTTTTTTAAATATAAGAATCAATTCAAAACTGTGACGTTTGTTTTGCGTTTTGAAAGAGATGAGCTCTTTCTAGATATCGAGTTAGAAGGTGTTTGGACTTTTCATAAAGTACACTTTCACGGTCCAATGCTCGGTAAAGATTCTTTTCGGCAATATTATTTATTAGAAGCTACTGAGCCATTCGATATAAAAAAGCATGAGCATTCTATTCAAAAAATTAATGAAGCATTGTGGCAAGAAGGTTATTTTGAGGGAGTGGTCATTGATTCATTTTCATATAATCAAAAAAATAAATCAGTAATCGTAGATATAATTATTGATCCTAATACACGATTTATAATCAATGATTTTCAAGTACAATTTACCGATTCTGTTTTGCAGAAATCGCAAAATGAATTTGATCAATTAAAACATGAAGTAATAAGGCAACTTGAATCAAAATTATTAGGGCATAATTATAGTAAAGAATTATTTGAAGTTGAAATTGACCGATTAAAGCAGTATTTAAAAGAAAAAGGTTATTTAGCTGTTTGTTTAAATATTGAAAAAAATATAAAACATGAATCAAAAAAGATTTTTTTTCTTATTAATATTAACTTAGGCCCACAAAAAACATTTATATTTTACGGTAATCAATCTTTTAACAAAAAAGAATTGCTCGATCAAATTCTAATTTTTGGTAATTCTACTAATTTATTACCTATTTCTATTTTAACTGAAGAGATAGAAGAGTTTTATCGAAAAAATGGTTTTTGGCAGGTAGAAATCGAATTTAAACAAGAAAATAATATTATTAGCTTTTTTGTTAAAGAGGGCAAACGTATATCAATCGATGAGGTGACTTTATATGGAATAGATCATTTCAATGCTTTTGATCTAAGTAAGCAATTTTTTAAATCATGTACCAAATCTAAATATTATAATTCTGGAACTCTTAAACGTGCAATTTCTGATTTGCTTTCTTTTTATATTAAAGAAGGTTTTTGGGATGTGCAGATAATTAAGCAAGAGTATATCAAAATATCTGACAGACATTACTGCTTAAATATAACTCTGGATGAAGGGAATCGGCGTATTTTATCATCAATAGAAATTCCTGAACATACCGAACTTCTAAAAAAAGATCTTTTTTTGAATATAAGCAAAAAATTGCCGTTGCCCATAAATTTTGCGCAAATTCAAGAACAAAGAAACTTTTTAATTCATCATTTTCAAAATGAGGGATATTTATATATTGATGTAAAGCCAGAAATACGTGAAGTTGAAAAAAATATAACGCTTATATGGCATATTGATTTAAAACAATCAATTACTCGATTTGGTAAAACAATTGTTACTGGTTGCAATCGGTTTCCTTTTAGAAATATCATGCGGCAACTTCCATATAAAGAAGGTGAAATTTGGAATAAAGAAAAATTAGATTACGCCATCGTTAAATTGCGTGAATTAGGAATTTTCGAAACTATTCATGTTTCTACTATTAATATTTCACAGCCAGAATCAGAAAAAAATATTTTGATAAAAGTAATAGAAGATGACCCTATCGAAGTTCGTATGCGAGGTGGTTTTCAGCAAGTAAGTAGATATTTAACTTTTCGAAATGGTTCAACTTATAAAGCTGGTGGCTCATTGTTGTACAGAAATCCTTTTAATGTAGGTGATTTTCTCCGTTTTGATTCAGATGTTACTCGTTTTTATCGATATGTTTCAGGGTCTTATATGACACCATGGACGATGGGATATCCAGTGCATACTATTGTTAAAGGTTATGCTAATAAATATATTCAGCCCGTAGTAATTGGTAGTGAAAAGCCTCTTTATACCGTAAGGCAGGAAGGTGCTTTGGTTGGATTAAGCCATCGATTTAAACGAAGCTATTTTGGATTTAATTTGGGATTTGAATTTATGGAAACAAGTGGTCTCTCTGTTGATTTAGCACGAGCTATAAATTTTGAACCGCAATTAATTGATCAAAAAGTTCCTTATTTTTTTATTGAACCTTCATTATTTATGGATTATTTGGATGATAAATTAAATCCTGCATATGGTTCTTTAACGGCAATATCTTTTAAAGGAATGTTTTCTTGGAAAAAAGGGAGTGTTAATTTTTTTAAATTATTTTGTGAACAGTCAGTTTTCGTTCCATTACTTCCTATTGTTGTTGGCATTCGAATACGGCTTGGACATATTTTTAATCAAACACTAAGTGCAATTATGCCGCCGGAACGATTTTTTTTAGGTGGCGCAAATTCATTAAGAGGCTATGAGCCTGATTTGGCACCACCACTTGGTATTATAACGGAAAGTGATGGTAAGCAACGTCTTGTGCCACAAGGGGGAAAGTCAATGATGAATGGAAATATTGAATTTAGATTTCCCATTTATAAAGGATTTGGCGGCACTGTTTTTCAAGATGTTGGCATATTGATCGAAAAATCTATGGCAGAAATTACTGGTAATAAATTTCTTGCTTCTTCCGGCTTTGGTTTGCGGTACAATACTCCAGTCGGTCCACTTAGGTTTGATCTTGGTTTTAAATGGAAAAAACGGAAACCGGAAGACTCATCTTTTGCCTGGTTTTTAACTTTTGGTAATGCTTTCTAATGGCATTTCCTGAACAATTGAAGTACAACGGTGTAAAGAATGCCGTTTAAGAATTTTCTCCTTTTGCTTAATTGACAAAAAGGGATTATAGTGAAACTATAATTAATTAAGTAAAAAGTGAGTAAATATCATGAATAAAGAAAATAATAATTGTCATGGACATAGCCATGATCATAGTGCCTCTTTAATTGAAGAGCTTATTTGTCATTTACCGTATGCTATTTTTTCGGTAGCAGTAGGTTTAATAATCTTAAGTTTTATGACCGTTTTTGGATTATCAAACGTAGACCAGAACCATTCACATTGTGGTGGACTTCATGCGTTATTTCATAGCTTCCATTTTCTTCATATTGTATTCGCTACAAGCGGTTCAATTGTTATGTTTTCACGGTTTTCCAATAATATTGTAAAAGGCTTTGTTGTATCGTTAGCTTCAGCATTATTCTTTTGTACGTTATCAGATATCATTCTGCCCTATCTAGCTGGACGTATCTTAGGTGTTTCGATGCATTTTCATATTTGCTTAGTTTCTGAAATTAATAATGTTATTCCCTTTTTAGGTATTGGTTTGTTAAACGGTCTAGTAATGAGTAAACATAAGAGTTCAGTAAAGGGATTTTTTTCTATTTTAATTCATTTTTCGCATATTTTAACGAGCTCTTTAGCTTCATTATTTTACATAATTGCTGAAGGTTATACTAATTGGTATCAAAATATGGGGCTTCTTTTTATTTTACTTGTTATTGCAGTAGTGATACCTTGTACTTTTGCTGATGTAATTGTTCCCGTATTTTTTGCACGCTCAAGGAAGGGTGAATGAAAAGTATTCGGCTAGAAAATATTAAAAAATCATATAATGGACAAGAGATTCTTGATGGAATTAATTTAACTATACCATCTGGCCAATTTTTTGCATTATTGGGACCGAGTGGCTGTGGAAAAACCACAATATTAAGACTTATTGCAGGTTTTGAAACTGCAGATAGTGGGGCAATTTACCTCGGTGATGAAAATATCACACACGTGCCTATAAATGAGCGAAATATTAATACCGTTTTTCAAAATTATGCTTTATTTCCTCATTTAAATGTGTTTGACAATGTTGCTTATTCCCAACGTATTCGTGGTGTGCCAGAAGAAATAATTGAAAAAAAAGTAATAAAAATTCTTCATTCAGTGCATTTAGATGCACATATTTATAAATCAATTGGACAACTTTCTGGTGGACAAAAGCAACGCGTGGCATTAGCGCGCGCAATTATTAATGAACCAGATGTTTTGCTGCTAGATGAGCCACTAACCGCATTAGACCCGAAATTACGTGAAAAGTTACTTTTAGAATTAATCGATTTGCAAACAAATTTAAAAACCACTTTTGTGTATGTCACTCATGATCATTTTGAAGCATTGACTGTTGCTGATCACATGGCAATCATGAATCAAGATGGCTTTATTGAACAAATTGGTACACCAAAAGAAATTTATGAATTTCCCGTTTCTACTTTTGTAGCAAAATTCGTGGGTTCAGCTAATCTTTTAAAAGGCCATGTAGTCAATTTTGAAAATAAACATGTAAAAGTAGCGGTTGAATCATTAGGTTCAATTGATGTTTTTACGCCAGAAAATAAACCATGGATAGCATTACAAAAAGAAGTATTTATTAGTATTCGTCCTGAAAAAATTTTAATTAGTAAAGTATTGGTAGAGGGTTTTTCTAATAAATTAACTGGAACGGTTGAGTCTATTGTTTATCACGGAAGATCCACGCAGTATAACGTACGGCTAGTCAATGATTTATTAATATCAGTTTTTGAGCAAAATGAAGAACATTTTCCAAAAGAGATAATAGATTATGGTGATACCGTAAACTTGTATTGGCAAAAAGAAAATGCGGTGTTATTAAAACAATGAATATAATAAAACGAGTACAGAAGCTCTTTTTTTCTGAAAGCTCATTTTTTATGGCGATACCTGCTTTAGTTTGGCAGGTATTTTTTTGTATTATTCCATTAATTTTGATTATTTCAGGTAGTTTTATTGCTCCCACCGGTTATTTTTTTTCTTTAAAAAATTATACTATTTTATTTGATACTAATCATTTATATATCATTTTGTTATCTTTTTTTCTTGCTTTAACAACAAGCATCTTATGTTTGTTATTTGGTTATCCAATAGCGTATTGGTTAGCTCGTAAAGTGGTTATATTTAAAAACCTTTTTTTATTTTTATTAATAGTTCCTTTTTGGACTAATTTGCTTGTTTTAATATATTCTTGGATTTTTATCTTAGAAAAAAGCGGCATTTTAAACAATTTTTTAATTTCAATTGGATTGATTCAGCAACCATTAGCAATTCTTAATAATATAGTTGGTATTTTAATTGTTACTTTTTATTGTTATTTACCATTTATGGTTTTACCAATTTTTAGTGTTTTGGAAAAAATAGATCAGAATATTTTGGAAGCATCGGCTGATTTAGGAGCAACTGGCCGGCAAACTATTACTAAAGTTATTATTCCATTAAGTTGGCCTGGAATTAAAACAGGTCTTTTATTAGTATTTGTACCTGTTTTTGGTGAGTTTACTATTCCTTTGCTCATTGGTGGTGATAAATATATGTTTACCGGTAATGCTATTGCTCATTATGTATTTACTGCACTTGATTTATCAAAAGGTGCAGCATTTACTATTATTGCAAGTATTTCTCTTTTTATGAGCATTATATTATTAAATTGGCTGCTTAAAAGATTTATTTATCGATTATAAGGGAAAGTGTGAAATTTAATATACAGCGATATTTTTTATCCCTATTTATTTTAGCAATGTATATTTTTTTATATACGCCTATCTTTGTTTTAGTATTATTCTCATTTAATAGCATTGCTTTTCCATATCGGTGGGTAAGTTTTTCCACACAATGGTATTATGAATTGTGGCAATCAACAGAAATTTGGCAAGCGGCTAAAAATTCGCTGATTGTTGCAACTTATTCAGCGGGATTTAGTTTATTTTTAGGACTTTTGTGGATTTTTTATGGAGCACAAAGTAAAATGAGGCGATTTGACCTAATCTTTTATATTAATTTGATGCTTCCAGAAATTATTTTAGCATTAGGATTATTGATGCTATTTACTTTTTTTGGAATACCGCTTGGATTAGTTACTTTAATTGCTGGCCATACTGTTTTGGGACTTGGTTATGCTATACCAATTTTATCAACGAGATTTGAAGAATTAGAATATAGTATTATAGAAGCATCATTAGATCTTGGGGCTACATTAAATCAAACATTTAGGCGAATTATAATACCGGTTTTAATGCCAGCATTAGTAGCAGCAGGATTGCTTGTTTTTATTATTTCATTAGATGATTTTTTAATTTCTTTTTTTTGTGCAGGAGGTACTGCTCAGACATTATCTTTATATATTTTTGCAATGATTAGAAGTGGTGTGTCGCCAACGATTAATGCATTATCAACAATTTTATTATTGATAAGCAGTGGTATTGTATTATTATTTTCACTCTTAAAAGTTAGATCGCGTATTTTTTAAAATATGAAAATGAAAAAAAATAAATTTTACATTCGTTTATTAATGATAGCAGTTTGGATTTTATTATTTGGTATGTTTATTTCATTACCTTATCTTAGTTCATTATGGCAATCGCAAAAAGCAATAAATTTACTTACTTGGGCCAATACCATTGATCCTAAAGTTATTGATGCTTTTGAACAAGAAACGGGTATTAAAGTTAATACCACTTATTTTGACAGTAACGAAGAATTATTTGTAAAATTTTATACATCAAAAGGGGAAGGGTATGATTTAATAATGCCGTCAGATTATTTAATGGAAAAATTAATTCATTTTAATTTGCTTAAACCCATTGATAAATCTAGGTTAGATTTTTGGGATAGATTATTGCCGCGGTTATTAAATCATTATTTTGATCCAGAAAATACTTATTCTGTTCCTTATTATTGGGCAATTTATGGTATTGGGGTTAATAAAGCATTTTTTAAAGAACGATTGCCATTATCATGGTCTTTACTTTTTTCATATCCTATATCCAATGCAAAAGTAGGTATGGTTAATATTGCTCGTGAAGCAATACTTATTTCCGCTTTGTATCTCTTCAATTCAATAGATCAATTAAATCAAGAAAAAATAGAAGAAATCAAAAAACTTTTACTTAATCAAAAAAAACGAGTCGAAGCTTATATAGATGCTGATGTACGATCAAATTATATGTTGATTTCTCAAGCATCTCCCGTAGTAATTGCAGCAAGCCCTTATATTGCTAAAGCAATACAGTCTAATAACAATCTAGATTTCTTAGTTCCAGATAAAGGAAGTTTTATACTTATTGATAATTTGGCTATTTCTGCTCGTTGCGAACAAACTGAGTTAGTATATAAATTGATAAATTTTTTATATCGTCCAGAAAATATTCGCTATCATATTGAAAATCAACCATTCATTGGAACAACAAAAGAACTTTTATCGATTATGAAAGAAGAACAATTTCCTGCTTCGATAATTAATGCTCACTTTGATGAAACTAAGCCATTATTTTTCTTTAAAAATATTATTTCTGAAGATATCGCAAATAATATTTGGATTTCATTAAAAGTTTCATAATTATTCAAAGTCTATTCTTGACAATTTTTTTTAAAAAAACTATTAAACAATAGAAGCTTAATGATGTGGTGAGTGGTATCTATTAGTTAACATTTCAATTATCGCATTTTACTTTTTTAATTACCAGTTTTTAAGCATCTGTTCATAGTTAGGATTTGTGTAACCTCTTCAAAAAAAAGGATGAGAGTATGAAGAAGCACATTTCAAGTATGTTGCTGTTTTTATGTTTAATTATATTTTCTTCTCAATTATCGGCTATGTGTGGCACTACCGTATTGTGGCATAATCGAAGCGATGGGCCAGCAGGTAAAGATCCTGGCATTACCATGGATGTAATTGATCAAAATATTGATGTGCGTGGAGTAAATGCATTAGTAGAAGGAATTCACGTGGTAGCTGATTCATGTGATATTCTTGTAACCGTTACTAATGAAGATTCAGTTATTACTGGTTCCGGTAATCGATGCGATAATATTCCGACTAATTCAGCACGATTATACTTATTTGCCAATACTGATCGCACCATTACTTTTTCACTTACGAGTGATTTAATTTTCCGTGGTACAGCAAATGATGATACGCTTTTGGATCTTTTAGTTTCAGTTTCTGGACCTGGTGAAGTTAGATTTTTTATCGAAGGTGGGCAAGAAGTTTGCTTTACTTCAAATTCAGATAGTGGTGGCGCACGTGTTTTTCTTGCTATGGATGATCCAAATAATCCACTACTATTGTTTCGACGATTAGATCCACTTACTGGTAATGTGATGGAAAATGTTGAAGTAAAAGTTGGCCCTCGATCAGGTATTACCTTTCTTGCGGAAACAACGGTTGCTTCAGGTGCTGCAACGGAGGAGGGTACTATAGCATTTGATCCATCAAATACTGGTACCGGCTGCACAATTCTGCGTCTTGAAAATTGTTCTTACTTTTCAATTCGTGGTGTATGGCTAGATGCGAGTTTAGATAGCGAATTCATGTTAGATGATATTGAATTTAATACTCCTGCTGGATTAGAAGCTACTTTAATAGTAGAAAACGCTAATAGTGGCATTGGTACCCCTGCTCCTTTACGAATTATTAATGAAAATGCTAAATTAACTAATTTCTTAGCAGATCCATTTTGTGATGGAGCATTTGTCGTAACTGGCACTCAATTTGGGTTTATTTTAGGAGCAAATGCACTCTTGCAATTAAATGATTTAACGTATATTGATTATATTGGCACGCAAACAAATACCGTACCAATAGTAAATACCCCATTATCGAACGTGCAGCCAGATATTATTGATTTAATTGAATGTATGAAAATAACTGGTGTACAAGATTTAATAAAAGAACGAAATGCATCAGCATTTATCGTCGATGGTGATAATGATATAAATGCAACACCAGCAGAAATTTTCTTACAAGGTTCTTCAGCTATTTATTTTAGATCAGGTGTTGATTGTAATGGTGATGTAACATCATCATTTACTATTGATCCAGGTCAAGAAACTGAAGGTGCTGGAAATATTATTTTTGATGTTGAAGGGATGCTTACTGTTTCAGGACAACTTGATGGTAATACCGCATTAAATGTGCTTTCATTAGAAGTTACTAAAACAGGATGCTCTGTATTTGTAGAATCTAATGAAACACAATTTCCACAAAGAACATTTGCACGAAACGAAGATGGCGATTATTTACAATATAATAAAGCGGCGTGGTTGATTAATAATCGTATAGATATTTTCAATACCTCCATTGTACATACTGATGCTATCCATGACGTGTATGATCGCAATAATCTTGGTCGTTCCGATCTTAGTTCAGAACCAACATATATAGGTGGTGAGACATTTAAAATTTGTTTACCAGAAGATCAAGAACGTCCAACAATTGCATTGCATAATTCAATATTTCGTATTCATACCAATGTTGGCTTAACTGGCGTTGATATTCGCATTCCAAATGATGAAGAAAATAGTAATAGCAGTATATTGCGTTTTTATAATAATGGAAGACGTATTGATGATGGTTATGGCCGTATTATGGTTTTGGGCACGGATGAAGGTTCATTGTCAGCATGTGGTCAATTAATTGACCGTGATTCGCATTTAGATATATTCCAAGAGACAGAACAAATGTTAGCAACTGAACAACGATTATCTCTTGATACCAATGCAAATGATACTTGTATTACGGAAGGGATTGTTGGAGATATTTCTAATCAATGTGCCGTTCAGTCAATATTTTTAAATAATGCAAGTAATATTTCAGTAGGTACTAATGGTGCACAGGGTATAGATATTAATACTGGTATGCCATTTGATTTAGTTACTACGCCATCCTTCTGCATTAGCGGTGCATTCTTTTCATTTGAAACTGCTGGTGGTTTATGGGCATTGCCAGAAGCTGGCGGTACAATTGGACAAGGAGCCATTTTTGTAGATGCTAATGGTACATTCAAAATTAATTCTATGTATCGTGCGAGTGTTGCGACAATGGTAGTCAAAAGTAGAAATGGTGTTATTAATTTACCAAAAAGCCAAGTATTCTTTGATTCTCGTGTTGGGATTACTCAATGGAATATTAATTTAACTGATACTGCGCAACGTACATTAATTCCTGCAGGCATCTGTCTTTCTGATTTTACTATGGACTGGGGTGCTGTACAAAAAGATTATACAAGTAGTAATAGCTTTGTGCCATATGAGCCGAAAATGACACCAACTGGTTGTGAATGCCCACCAGTAACTGATTCAAACTTACGTGCATTACCGATGGTTCTTGGTATGGTTGATCAATTCCAAATAAAACGTTCACGTTTGGGTGATCAAGCACATCTGCAAGTTAAAGGTGGTAAAATTCGTGAATTAGTTATGCTTACTGGTTGCAATACAGCAGAAGCACCAGTAGGATTCTTAGTAGTTGAAGATGAAGCTTTTGTAGGTTTAGGTACGGCACATCGTAATGTTGATTCATTACAAGCATCAGTAAAATTAGGTATTAATGGTATGTTAATTTGTGCCAATGGTGATGCTACCATTGAATTAAATGAAAATATTATTATCGATAATGTTTGCGCTATTTTAAGTGGTACCTCATTCGGGTTAGCAGAACCACAAATATTAACTATTCATGCTCAAGATCATCAGGAATTCCGTGTTAAATCAACAGGTATGCTTGATCTTACTCAATTTGATACTGATAACAAAATTCTGCAATTTGCTGGTAATGTTCAAGTTGTGTTTGAACCAGGAGCTCAATTGATTCTTGGTGGCGGCACATTATCATTTACTGATCAAACAAGATGGACATTCCAAAACGTACTTGATAGTGATCTAGTAGCTGGTATGGAACCCAGAGATTTAGATGATATTCGTGTGAAATTAATTGGTGATGGTTTCATTACCATGGATGAAAATGCGACAATGTTGCTTTTAGAAAATCAATTTTTTGGTATTGAAACTTCACCTATTTGTGATAGTACCACTTCGATTACTTGGTTATTAAATGACCAGTCCGCTATTTATATTGGTACGCAAGAAGAAGCTGGTGGTTCATTTCAAATTGGTAATACACGGTGTGAGCAAGATGCTACAATTGACTTTACTTTAATACTTGATGGGGTAGGTACTGTTTTTGAAATTAATCGCCAAGGATTTTTAGGTCTTGCAGTTGGTATGGCAAATAAAGCGAGTGTTATACCAAATGAATGGCTCGTAAATTGCCTAGAAAATGTAACTTCAATTGCAATTGATATTCGTGAAGGAACGTTCAATCATAATCAAATTGTAACCGGCGATAGTAGTAACGCTGCATTGCTTGCTCTTGGACCTTCTGATGCATTTACATTATTGTTCAATCTTAATGATTCTGTGATTCGTGGTGGTGGAAATCTAGCATTTATTGAAAGTTGCGTTGATGATATGTGTGATGAAATCATCAAACGCGATCAAGAAGTAGATCGATTGCCAGCTGATGCACGTGTTTTATTTTTACAAGCACAAGAGATGATGCAAAATGCTACAGAAATGATGGAACAAGCAAAACAAATGATGTTTAGCATGATAACACGTGGGCCAAATAGAGAAAAAATCAGAGAAGCACAAAATTTGATGCGATCTGGTAGAAATTTGAAAGTTCATGCGCGCACTGTAATGAGAAATGTTATTATTTCATCAATTAATCCAACCGTGCAAAATACTGCTGGGCAAATAAGTGCAAACTTAGAAGCTGGTATCATGGCTGGTAAATTATTACTTCGTGATACATCAAAACCAGCACAACCCGTTAATGTAGGTCCACAGGCATTCTTTGATTACTTAACTACTACTCCTTTTGATACTCAGAATTCTCCACGTGCTAATGTATTCCGCGATCAGATAGAACTATCTACTGTTGGTTTTGTTGATGGTACGAGTATTCGTAGAGAACTAATTCAATTTATTTTAGGTACAAATGGTTTTAATATGGTTGATCATGATCATTCATTAAGACTAGGAGCACTTGGTATTAACCTCAATGATGTATCTCGTGATATTAACCAAGCAATTGAATTACGTGGTGCAACTGCATTCTAAAATAAGAATCTAGAGCGCTTGAGATTAAAAATCAAGCGCTCTTTTTAAGGATAGCTATATATGGTTTTTTTGATGAAGGAATGGGATGAATAAAAGATTGTTTGGACATATATTTTTAATTATGACATTAGTTAATCTGTCTTTAATCGGGAGAGAATTACGTACGCCATGGAGTTTAAGGCGTGGGCATTTACATGCTCCATTACCACGACCAACTGATGAAGATGGCCGATGGGCGATTGATACCTGGGCCGGAGCATTACATCGCGAATCAGATAAAGCATTTAAAGATAAAAATACCACCGCAAAAGATCAGTCACTCGCTGGTATTATTTTTGGTACTGAAAATTTTATTGCGCTTGAAGCTTTTGCACCTGGCACTATAAGCCCTCAAAATCCTTTTTTAGCATTTGCACAATTAAGGCCAGAAATTAGTTATAATGAAAATTCTGCTTATTTTGGTTTTAATTTTGATTATGCTTTAGGATGTGAATGTCGATTGCATGTTGGTGCACGTGTTGTTATACCATTTAGATCAATAACAATAGAGCTTGAAAATTGTTGTGATTTAGAAGAAGGTCTTGATTTAAGTGATGTATGCCGTTTGCAGGATGAACATGTTGATGGCACAGGGCAGAGTCCAACGCCAAATCCAACAACACAACGTGTTCCTGATTGTTATGCCTATCGGCTTGATTTTCTTTCTTCATTATTTATCGAACAAGCAGGTGCTAATCCTGAACCGTTAGTGAATTACAGCAATGCAATGAATAGAATTGCAATTGCCGCTAGAGATATAACTAATGCTAATGATACGCCAGTTCATGCGATACAACGTGATAATGAAATGGCACCCAATGGATTATTTTGTGCATTTGAAACAGCTGTTACTGGTGAGATAAATGCTGATGGTAGTGGTTTAGTAAATGATCAAAGAGGTCAATTCATATCAACAACAGATTATACACCCTTAGAAAACAATATAGCAGCACAACGTCAATTATGGATAGTTCCTACTGTTGAAGTTACGGACGCAGGCAATATAATAATGAGTACTGATGGTCGATTTATTGGTGATGCTATTCAAAATATTACAAGAAAATTAAATGAAACGGCAGTAGTTTTTTTCGCTGAAAACGGTGTCACGTTTAATACACAACACAATGTTGGTATTGGTGATATTAATACTGAATTTTATACAAATTATGAATTTTGTCATGGTATGATTGAAGGCATTGTTGGAATGAAGTTACCAAGCGGTATTAAAATCAAAGATCCGGGAGAAGTGCTTCGTATTTTTTCAACCGGTAATAACCGTCACTTTGAAATAAAATTTGGTGCCGTTGGAACTTGGGAACCAAATTGTTGGTTTATTTTAAAAGGTGATGCATTTTATAATCACGCATTCAAAGCCAATGAGCGTGTGGCAGCCCCATTTAGAGGCGCGACGGTGAAAAATATTGGACCAGCAATTGATGCCGATATTTCATGGCATTATTTTTTAAGTCATTTAGATTTTAACTTTTTAGTACCATGCAATCCACGTGTTGGCTTCATGGTGGGTTACGAATTGTATATCAAATCAAAAGATAATGTAAGTTTAGATCAATCTACGGCTACTGATTTCTTAGGCAATGTTCAACCGCTTGATCCAAATGTTTTAGAACGTCGTACTAAAGTATATGGTCATAAAGTACGCACTGAAATGTTCCATCAAGGTGATTATTGGGAGCTATTTGGTGGATGGACAACCGTATTTGCAGGCCGTAACGCACCACAAGAAAGTGATTGGCACATCGGCTTTGTAGCATATTTTTAATACTTAGTTTTTGTTTACTTATTAAAAAGGCTGCACTTTTGTGTGGCCTTTTATTTTTTTGCGAAAGCCATATTTTTCGATTAACCTTAAAAAATACATTTGTATTGCAAAATAAGGATTTTTATCATGGCAGAAAAAAATAAATTCTACATCACAACCCCAATTTACTATGGTACGGCAAAACCGCACTTAGGCTCTTTATATTCAACATTATTAGCCGATGTTTTTACTCGTTGGCATAAATTGCAACATAAAAAAACATTTTTTTTAACGGGTACTGATGAGCATGGACAAAAAGTAGCGCAAGCAGCCGAAAAAGCAGGAAAAGATCCAAAAAAGTTTGTAGATAGTTTTATTCCGGCATATAAAACAACCTGGCATCACTATGAATTAGAATATAATAAATTTATTCGTACTACTGATCCAGAACACATAAAAGCAGTACAATATTGGATAAAAAAGCTGCTTGAAAAAGGTGATATTTATAAATCAATGTATTCTGGTTGGTATTGTACCCCGTGTGAGACTTTTGTAACGGATGAAGCAGAAAGCAATGAGGCGCCATTATGCTCTTCATGTAATCGACAAACTAACCGTGTGTCAGAAGAGTCATATTTTTTTAGATTATCAGCTTATCAAGATAAATTATTAAAATTTTACAAAGATAATTCTGGATTCATAATTCCAAAAGAACGTGCATCGGAAGTTATTCGATTTGTAGAATCGGGATTACGTGATTTAAGTATTTCACGTACTACTATTTCTTGGGGAATACCATTTCCTAATGATCCTGAACACGTAGTATATGTGTGGGCTGATGCATTAAATAATTATATTTCTGCTATCGGTTATGGTGATCCTGAAAAACAGGAAGAATTTAATTTTTGGTGGCCGGCTGATATGCAAGTGCTTGGCAAAGACATTATACGCTTTCATGCCGTTTATTGGCCAGCATTTTTAATGGCGGCTGATTTGCAATTACCGAAGCGTTTGTTAGTACACGGTTGGATAAAAGTTAACCAGCAAAAAATGTCAAAATCATTGGGTAATGTAGTTGATCCAGATGTATTATTTGAACATTATGGTGCCGATCCAATTCGATATTATTTAATACGCCATATGGCAATTAATCATGACACTGATTTTAGCATCGAAGATTTAGAACAACGAATTGCAAGTGATTTAGCAGATGATCTTGGGAATTTACTCAATCGTATGTTGACTTTAGCTTTTAAATATAATTTATCTATAGTGCATTCGCAAAAAGTATGGACTGAAAGTGGCGAGGCATTACGTAGAAATAGTTGGGATGCTATTGAAGATTTTGAAAAGTATATGAATGAAGGTATGGCGCATATGGCTGTTGCACGATTATGGCGTTTTATAAATCAAGTAAATAGTTATTTTCATGCGCAAGAGCCATGGCAATTAGCAAAAAATAATGAAGTTCATTTTGCAGAAGTAATTTCAGCCGTATGCCATAGTTTATATGATATTGGTATTTTGATGTGGCCAATTATGCCTAAAAAAATGGAAGAATTACTCAAGAATTTAGGTGTTTTTTTACATTATGACCAGAATTATTTAGAAGATATTAAAAATAATCGATGGGATCGTACCTTTAATTTGTTCATTACGCAAACGTTATTTGAAAAGCCACATATACTTAAAGAAGAAAGCATAACACAAGCAGACGAGGAAGTTTCTATCGAAGAAACAAAATATACAACTATTGATGAAGTACAAAAAGTTGAACTTCGGGTAGGGACAATAGAAGAATGCGAGCCAGTTGTAAAATCTGATAAATTATTAAAAATGCGGGTGAATTTTGGTGAATTTGGTAATCGCCAAATTTTAGCAGGTATAAAAAAATCATTTAGCCCAGAAGATTTGATCGGTGAGCAAGCAGTTTTTGTATTCAATTTAAAGCCGCGCAAAATGATGGGTATGGAATCTCAGGGTATGATGTTGATTGCAGAAAATGAACAAGGTGATTTAGAAATAATAAAGCCTACGCATCGCGTGAAAGAAGGAACTCGATTGCGATAATTTGATACAATAGCTTTAATTTTTTTGACAAAGCAATCGCTTCATATTACTACTTAAAAAAAAGGGTAAGAAATATGAAGCGATTATTGCATTATATTTTTCTTTTCATACATTTTTTCATTATTTTCAATGTAAACAGTCAATTTCCAGATGAATTTTTAAATAATAATAATTTTAAATCTCAAGGTATAATCGATATTTATCGAGATATTTTAGATTCATTCAATCAAAAAAAAGGTATTGCAAAAAGTATCGTAAGAGTATTGGATGATTATTTGCACCAACAAGAATTATCATTTGTACAAGCAGCATTTAGTTTAACAATAGATCAATGTAGATTAATAGAAGAAAATTTGGATGATGCATCTAAAATTATACAGTTGATTGAGCAATTGTATCCCAAGGAAGCTTTAAATGAGATTGAATCATGTAAAAATTTAATCAACGATTATGAAATTGAATTAAGAAAAATATTTTCAAAAGAAGACATTAAATCAAACCGTCCTGATGCAGCATCACCAAATGCTCCAAATGCAATTGTCGGCAAAAACGTTTGTGATTTAACACAAGTTCTTGCATTACTCGCAGCAATAAAAAAACGCATTTTATTATTAGAAGAAATTATCTGTAATAAATTTAACCAAACATTTACTATTCTTGAAGAAATTCTAGATTGTTGCCAATCCACATTCACTGTTTTAGATGAAATTGAAATTGATATTTTTGACACGCAAACGATTTTATGTGAAAAGTTTTTTGAAACTTGGACGATTCTAGATAATTTACAGATAACAGCTTCAGTAGATTTAAGTACAGTATTTACAGTGCTTGATGAAATTCTAGATTGTTGCCAATCCACATTCAC